>JAKJDB010000637.1 GCA_022706175.1 Candidatus Zhuqueibacterota bacterium
GGAGGCATATTTCTTGTATTGCCGGATCGAAAGGCAGATGGCCTTGCATTCTGTAAAGCGGGCGTTGCGGCTGAATTCTTCAGAGGTGAGGGTGGTGGAGAAGGGCACTGCCACGGCGCCGATTTTGAGCACAGCCAGATAGGAGCAGACCCAGAAGAGCGAGTTGTTGTCCAGAATGCCCACGCAATCCCTGGAGTGTATATCCAGGCGAAGCAACTCGGCGGCTATCCGCCGGCTCGCCTGGTGGAGGTCCGCATACGTGAAACGCGCGTTTTCGCAGAACAGAACCTGGTCCTGTTTTTTCCCGAATGCCAACAAATACTCTGCACTATTCATCGTCACCCCTCCTTAGGGATGGATTGAATTTTCCAACAGCGAATGACCGGAAGGAAACCGCCGGAAGACGGCGGCCGTCGGGTTTGCGGTTTTTCTGGCGATCGGTTCAACGAATGGGCGGCGTTGGTGGAAGCTTTCATACAAGACGTCCAGATCTCGTGCGATCACTCGCCAGCTGTAGGTCTCCTCGATGAGGCGTCGTGCGTCGCGGCCGACCTGTTCAGCGATCTGCGGATGGCGCAGCAGGCGGATGACCAGGTCGGCGAAATGGCGATGATCCTGGGCGATGAAAATATGTTTGCCGTCCTGGGCTTCGATGCCCTCGGCCGCACAGGTGGTGGCCACAACAGCCTTGGCTTGGGCCATGGCGTTCAGCACTTTGAGTTTGGTGCCGCTGCCGCTGCGGATCGGTGCGATGAAAACCCCGGCCTGCTGCACCTGGCGACGGATATCGGGCAGGAATCCCAACACGTTGAGACGGCGATCCTGGGCGGCACATCTCAGCAGACGGTCGGTCGGCGCCGCGCCGATGAAATCGATGGACGCGGACGGCACGGCCTCGCGGATGATCGGCCATATTTTGGCCAAAAAATAATCCACGGCATCGGCGTTGTACGGGCTTTTCATTCCGCCCACCCAGACCATTCTGAGCGGAAAACTGGGCCCTTCCATGGGGCAGAAATAATCGGTGTCCACTCCGTTCGGGATCACGGAAAAATGACCTTTTTCACAGAGGTTGCCAAGCAGGATCAGATCGTGATGAGAGACCACCGTGCAGTGCGTGACCGTACTGCAGATGCGTTTTTCAAAAAGACGCATTTTCTGATACTGGAACCATAAATAGGCCTTAAACAGGGGATTGTTGTGCACTTTCATCCAGCGATACAGGCGCAGCGATTC
This sequence comes from Candidatus Zhuqueibacterota bacterium, assembly GCA_022706175.1. The sequence goes on from JAKJDB010000637.1 coordinate 1,237, forward strand.
CACGTTATGATCGGTCAGCAGCACCGGCGTTTCGCTGAAACAGCTCTGGTACAGGCCCAGCGCCAACATGTCGATGTGCACCAGATCGATGGATTGGGTTTGCTGAATCTCTTTGATTTTTTGACAGGCGGATTTCAGAAAATATCGTTGCGCGATAACCGGTGTCCGCGAAAAGAAATTGCGCAGCGCGAGCAGGATGAACTTGGCGTTAAAGCCGGTCTTGGCCACGGCGAACAGGTGCACCTGTTTGCAGTATTTCTCCATTTCCGCGACGTACTCGAATTCCGTACGGTTCTGGGCAAAGGCGACAAAATAGATCTCATGCTTTTGCGCAAGAATTTTTAAAATATTCAGCGTGCGCAAATGGTGGCCGCCGTCCGGTGGAAAAGGGATCTCCGGCGATAGAAAGAGTATGTTCATGCATTCACTCCATTTATTGCCAAACCGTCCATGCGCATCTCCCTGTATCAGGCATGGATATCTTCCTTTTGGTGCTCCATCTCCCACCGCCGCACCGGCTTTCCCTCCTGTTTGGCCGCCACAAAGGAGCTCATGCGCGCAATCGTATCCAAATTTTCCGGAATAATCTCCAGATCTTCGATGACAATGGAAAACCGGCTCTCCAGAAAGCTGATCAGTTCCAGCACGCCGGTGGAATCGATGATGCCTTTTTCCCGCAAGGGATCGTCATCCTGCAATCCCGTGTCATCGCCGAATAAAAAATTTTCCACAACATATTTGCGGATCACCTCTTGAATCGGCATAGGGTGTTTCCTTTCTTCTGCGATCACGTTTTAGGCGGTTTCCCGCCGTTGACTATCTCGGCTGCTTGGCCTCTCGGTCACCCGTTCTGTTCCTTGGGTCCAGCGCTGCTTCCGGTTGCCGGTGGCGGAAAGGTCAATGGGGGCAGGCGCAGATAATGCGTGTTGCCATGTTTTTGTCGAATGTCATCCATCACCCGTTGCGCCTGCGCAGGGGACAACTGAAGACGCCGGGCGATCGTCTCCGCATCGCCTCCGTTCTCCATTTCCTCCCAGATCGCATCCAGGGTCGAAAACGAGACGCGGAAGAAAAAATCCTCCTGCGTCACCTCAGCCGGGTAAGTGTCCGTCGTCGGTTTTCTCGAGATGATCTCGCGGGGGACCTGAAGATATTCGGCGAGCTGAAAGATCTGCGATTTGTACAGATGGCCGATGGGGACCAGATCCGAGCCGCCATCCCCGTATTTGACGAAAAAGCCCAACTGAATTTCATTTTTATTGCCGGTCCCCACCACCGCGTAATTGCGCTGTTCCGCATGATAGTACAGCGTGGTCATGCGCAGACGTTGTTTCATGTTGGAGGCGGCCACGATCTGCGCATATTCGACATAGTTCAGCCGGACGGAATCTTCGCCGCCCTGTTCATCCACTCGG
>JAKJDB010000638.1 GCA_022706175.1 Candidatus Zhuqueibacterota bacterium
GATTGACGACACGGGCCTTACCCCAGGCCAGCACGCACTCCGGATGCAACTCTAATGCGCTCACCTGTCGCTGCAGTTTGTCCGCCTCCCAGAGGTCATCCCCCTCCAGAATGGCGATGTACTCACCCCGGCTTTCAGCGAACGCCCGATTATAGGTTTCGCAGAGACGAAAAACACCGATGTTCGCCTGATGCAAATAGCGAATCCGCGAATCGCGATCGCTGAAAGCTCGTACGATTTCCCCGGTCCGGTCGCTGCTGCCGTCATCGACAACAATCATCTCCCAGTGTGCATAGGATTGATCCAGCACGGATTGGATGCACTCCGCGATAAACGCTTCGTGGTTGTAGGTGGGAGTGATAATGGATACCAGCGGCTCGTTCATGTCTTCACGCTTTTTAGTGAGTGCCTTCGATGAGACGGCGGAGCGTCGCATGGCGCAGCTCTTCGGAAAAGTTCGTTTGCGCCCACTGCCGCGACCGGCTGCCAAGTTCCGGCGCCGCCGCCATGGCCTGGTGCAGCGCTGCGGCTGCGGCCTGCGGCGTTCTCTCGTCAAGAATAAAACCGACGGGACCAATGGCCTCAGGAATCCCTCCGCTCCGGCTGCCGATCGCTACGCATTCGCACAACATGGCTTCGATCACTGCGTTGGGCAGACCTTCCCGCAGCGACAGCTGCATATAGATATTTGCTTTTTGGTAATACTCGCGGAGCGACTCGATGCCGAGGGGACCCACCAGTCGCAGATTACTTATCTTTAGATTTTCAAGAGCTTGCCGCGCCTGTCCCTGCAGACCAACAATTACAAAATCGTAATCCGAACACCGTTCAGCCGTTGCGGCAAAAAGGTCCAATCCTTTTATTTTCAGCCGGTTTAAATCCTGTCCTGCCGATACGGTGAGCACCATCTTTTCATTCTTATCACCCTGGGGAAACCACATTTTGCTGGAGTAGCCGGTGGGTGTAGGCAGAATAACGCCTGGAATGGGACCTGCCTGTTCGGCGATCTCCTGGATCATGGATTTGGCCACAGGCAAAAGATAGTCGGCATTGCGCATGCTGCGTCGAGCGCACCAGCCGCGAAACGGGCGGACAAAAACTCCATAGTTGAACTCGGGCACGCAGGCGACATCATAGCCGCCCAGCACCAACAGGCTTTTTTTGCCCAGCAGCCGGGAGAGCAACACAGGCAGCCAGCTGTGATAGTCGGCAAACCAGACGAATACGACATCAGCCGCCGGCAGACGGCGGAACAGCCAGACGGACAGAGCCAGCAGGCTGCGAAGGTGCCGCCAGGCGTTGCCATAGCGGTATAAAAAGCTTTTAATTTCATACCGTGAGGCCAGAAAAGCCTCATCCTTGATCATAAAGCTGCTGTTGGCCGGCTTGATGAAAAGTATTTGTCCCATTTTTCATCCGAACAGACTGGCGATTGAAACCATGGAGCAGCCGTTGTCGCCTGGATGGCCTCCGGTCTGACCACGTCCACAGAAAAGAAAATGTATCATATTTTCGCAGAAAAACAAATTGATTTTCCGGGCAAAAAAGTCTTGTCTTTGCAGAGAACGAATGATAAATTACTTTTACTGTGGGCTCGCCATCCATGCTGTTTGCCGCTTGGTGCTGATAAAGACGGCACGGGCAACAGCCGGGCGGCGCGTGGTTGTGAATCACCGCAATAGCGGTTTATCCCTGTCTTTACCGGATTGGTGTTTGTTATTCGGCAAAGGATGTAAAGTTGACCTGAAAGGCGACTGTCATGAAAAAACTATGGCTGCTGTTTTATTCCATGGCCGGTCCCACAGTGGCGCAGATCCTTTTTCACGATCAAACCGCCCTCTATCACTACAACGCTCCCTCCTACCAGGTAACCACATTAGCAGACTATGATCGCGACGGCGATCTGGATTTTTTTCAAGCCAATGTGTTCGGACCGGCTTTTCTTTTCCTCAATAACCGCGAACAGGGCCTGGCCAACGTCATCGAAGAGTCTGGACTCGATCCCCATGCGCCGACAGCCACCGGCTGCTGGGCGGATTTCAACAACGATGGCTGGACAGACCTCTTTGTGAGCGGCTACACGGCGCGCAATCGCTTGTACCAGAACAACGGCAACGCTGAATTTGCAGAGATCGCCGGAAGCCTGCCGCCGGAGCCGGAGGACAAACTGACCTACACGGCCGCTCTGGCTGATTACGACCGGGATGGTTTTGTGGACATCTTTATTGTCAATTTCACAGAGGGGAACAAAGACCAACTGCTGCATAACAACGGCGACCTGACCTTCTCCGACGTCACCGTTCAGGCGGGCTTTTCCGCATTCGGCAACGGCAAGTCCCGCTGCGCCGCCTGGTGCGATTACGATCAGGACGGCGATGAAGATATCTTTGTCGGCGGCCAGAGGCGATCCGCCCTGTTCGTCAACCAGGGCAACGGCGTCTTCCAGCCCATTGAACTCTTTATTTACGATACCCGGGCGGCCGTATGGGCAGACCATGATCAGGATGGTGATTTTGATCTTACTGTGTGCAGCAGTGGTTCGAACAATCCCATGATTCTGGTGAACGATGGCCAAGGAAACCTCGCTTCAGGGATTCCGCTTCCAGGCTTTGCCGGCGTTTCCCCCTCTTACACGCCCCTTTGGGAGGAC
>JAKJDB010000030.1 GCA_022706175.1 Candidatus Zhuqueibacterota bacterium
CTGATCCTACGGCTCAAGCAGGGGCTTTCCATAGCGTTGATTACAGACGCCGGCACCCCGGGCATCTCGGATCCGGCTTTTTACCTCATTCGTGCGGCACTGCAGGAAAATCTGCCGGTCTGTGCGGTGCCTGGTGCCACGGCCCTGATTCCCGCGCTGTTGCTTTCAGGTTTGCCCTGCGAGCGGTTCAGCTTTGAGGGATTTTTGCCGGTGAAAAAGGGCCGGCAAAAGCGGCTGCAGCACCTGCAGACGGAACCGCGCACCATGGTGTTTTATGAATCTCCCCATCGCCTGCAGCGCACTCTGGCGGATCTCTATGAGACCTGCGGCGACCGTCCGGCCGCCGTCGCCAGGGAATTGACTAAAAAATTCGAGCAGGTGCTGCGCGGCACGCTTTCCCGCTTGATCGAGGAGGCGGCCGGCCTACCGCTCAAAGGCGAATTCGTCATCATCCTGGAGGGGCAGAGCCGGCGGGTGGAAAGGGCGACGCAAAAAGCAGTGGATGAGTATGAGCATTGAGTTGATTCCGCCGGTCGTCAAAACCGGTTTTAAACGTCTGATGTCGCCGCTGGTACGCCTGTGCGTTCGGCTGCATCTCAATCCCAATTGGCTGACCACCATCTCTTTTTTTCTCAGTTTTCTCTCTGCGCTCAGTTTTGCCCATGGCGCCCTGGTCCGCGGCGCGTTTTTGTTTTTGGTCAGCGGCCTGTTCGACCTCTTTGACGGCTCTGTGGCGCGCGCCTCGAATCGGGTGACCAAATTCGGCGCCCTGTATGACTCCACCCTGGACCGTTACGCCGAGATCATGGTCTACATCGGCATCGGATATCATTTCATCGGCAAAGCAGGCCAGGGCGCGGCGGAAACCCAACAGACGGTTCTGCTGGTGTTCATCGGCCTGGCCGGCTCCCTGATGGTCAGTTACATTAGGGCGCGCGCCGAGGGGCTGGATTTTGACTGCAAGGTGGGCATGATGCAAAGACCGGAACGCATCGTCCTGCTCAGCGTGGGGGCGTTGATCTCTGAACAGTGGCTGATCTACATGATCGTGATCATCGCCGTGTTCTCCAACATCACCGCGCTGCAGCGGCTGGCCCACATCTGGATGAAGGAAAAAGAAAAGAAATGGATCAAGGCGCCGTCGGATATGTATCATGAATAACAAGGAGTGCTGAACTGTGTTGCGTTTCATGTGCCGCGCCAAGATTCACCGGGCGACGGTCAGCGATACTCGCCTGGATTATCCGGGCAGCTTGACGTTGGATAAAACGCTGATGCGGGCGGCGGATATCAAGCCGTTCGAGCAGGTGCAGGTTCTGAATATCAACAATGGCTTTCGTGCGGAAACCTACATTATCGAAGGCGAGCCGGACAGCGGTCAGGTCATCATCAACGGCGCTCTGGCGCGCTGGGCGCAAAAAGGCGACATCATCATCATCATCGCCAATGCGCTTGCGGACGATAACGACCTCGAGGACTGGCGCGTCCGTATTGTCCATGTGGGTCCGGACAACCGGATCCTCGGGACAGACCATACACCGGAATGAAAGAAGACGCCTTTATTGAATAAGCCATCGCAAATATCCACGATTCTAAAAACCTCGCTGCCGGCGGTCATCGATCTGTCCTCGCAGACGATCATGTGGACGATCGAGGCCATTTTCATCGGCCGGCTGGGAGCTTCCGCCTTTGCCGGCGTGGGCATGGCCATTCAAGTTATTTTAGTGTTTTTGTCCATTCTGCTGACGTTTGTCGTCGGCGCCAGTCTGATCATCAACCGTCGACTGGGCGCGCGCGATTTCAGCCAGGCCAACCATATCTTCGGTCAGGCGATGATGATGGGCGTGCTGATGGCGTTTCTGTTCGCTTTAATCTGGTACTCGGGCGCCATTCACATTTTCAAATTGATCGAAGAGGGCGGCTCCCGGCTGGCGCGCGAATCGGGGGTGACCTATCTGCGCACTGTGGCCTGGTTCGCGCCGTTGCTGATCACCAATTTTGTCGCTGTCGGCATCATTCGCGCCATCGGTGAGACTCGCTATTCCATGATGGTCAACGTCACCATCAACTTGCTCAATCTGCTGTTGTGTCCGTCGTTGATTTTTGGCTGGTTCGGGCTGCCGCGCCTCGAAGTGCGCGGCGCCGCGCTGGCTGTGGGCATTGCCCACAGCGTCGGCTTTGTTATCACCTTTTTACTGCTGCGCAGCCGCAGACTGCCGTTGGGATTGTGTTTCCGGGATATCGCCAAGCCCAACTGGGCGACCGCGAAGGAGCTGTTCAAGTCCGGAATGCCGACCACCATCGAACAGCTGACCTGGGCGCTGGGCCAGCTGGTGGTGACCAGCTACGCCGCGACCATGGGCGTGGTCGTGCTGTCCACGCAAACCGTGCTTACGCGCATTCAGGCGGTGCTCTCCATGGTGTACATGGGTTTCGGTTTGGGCGCCATGAGCATCACCGGCAAACACGTGGGCGCGGCGGAACAAGCCATGGCCATCCGCATGGCGCGTCTGGCCCATCGCGTCATGGCGGTGTTTGTGCTGGTTATTGTCTCGGTGATGGTCTGTTTCTCGCGCACCATCGTTTCGGTGTTCACTACGGACGCGGCGACGCTGGACCTCGGGCAAAAGGCCATCTGGATTTTTGCCTTCGCCCAGATCCCCAAGGCGATGAACAACGTGGTTTCTGGAAACCTGCGCGGCGTCGGCGAGTTAAAATGGCTGATGTGGAACACCATCTTTTTCGTCGCGCTGCTTGAAATCGGCCTGAACTATGTGGCGGCGTTTACTCTGGGCTGGGGCCTGTACGGCATCTGGGGCATTCAGAGTCTGGATGAGACCATCCGTCTGTCGATGAATTTTTGGCGGTTTCATCGCGGCAAATGGCAGCGTGCATAGGATTCCGCTCCGGTGGCTGCAGGGCCGGCTTGCGGTCGAACTTTTCTGCCCGCTATCTTGACATGGACGTGTGTGAATGACCTCTATTTTCGTGACCTTTGAAGGCATCGATTACTCGGGCAAATCGCTGCAGAGCAAGCTGCTGTGCGATCGTCTGCAGTCCGACCATCGCTCCGTTCTGCTGCTGCGCGACCCCGGCGCCACCCGCATTTCAGAAAAAATCCGCACCCTGCTGCTCGACAAGGCTTTGGATGAGATGTCTGCGGTCACCGAGCTGTTGCTCTATGAGGCGGCGCGCAGTCAGATGGTGGCGCAGCTGATCAGGCCGGCGCTGGCGAGCGGGCGCACGGTGATCTGCGACCGGTTCTATGATTCCACCACCGCCTATCAGGGCTTTGCCCGCGGCCTCGATCTGGACCTGGTGCATTCCGCCAACCGCATCGGCTCCTGCGGCCTGGTTCCCGGCCACACCTTTTTGCTGGATCTGGAGCCCGCCGCTGCCCTCACCAGGAAGAACATCTCGGGACGGGAGGCGGACCGCATCGAGCAGGAGGGGCTGGGCTTTCAAGACCGTGTACGTGAGGGCTATCTTCAGACCGCGGCCATGGAGCCGGACCGGTTTACCGTACTCGACGCCCAGGCCAAGCCGGAAGTGATTCACCAGGCCATTTGGTCTGTTTTTATTCAAAAGTTCGGCGAATGATTCCATGAGAAAAATCTTACTGAAAGATGCGCTATGAGAAGAATGCCTTTTATTTTGTTGTCGCTTCTGGTCCCGGCCCTGTTCGTCGCGGCCGTTCTGACGGCGCCCGCCTACGGCCGGCCGGAGGAAGATCCCTATTACCAGGCGATGAAAAACATCAAACTCTTTGGTCAGATCTATCAGGAGGTCAACGATCGCTATGTGGAAGAGGTGGATCCGGAAAAATTCATCCGTGCCGGCATCGACGGCATGCTGGACCGGCTGGACCCCTATTCCGCCTATCTGGAACCCGAGGGCCGCGATGAATTGGAGATCATGACCAAGGGCAAATACTATGGCGTCGGCATGCGCATCGTTCTGCGCAACGGCTTTGCCACCTGCGCCGAGCAGCCCTTCCCGGGCAGCCCGGCCTTTCGCGCCGGCATCCGGGAGGGCGACCAGATCATCGAGATCGACGGCCAGTCCACCAAAGGCCTCAGGCTGTCGGCGACCGCCGCACGCCTGCGCGGTGACAAAAAAGGCAGCGAGGTGGCGATAAAAATTCACCGTCCGGGAATCAGCGAGCCGCTGTCGTTTGTTCTCATACGAGACGAGATCGTTCCCACGGATATTCAATACAGCGGATGGGTCACGCCGGGCATCGGTCTGATCAAACTCACCCGGTTTAACCGTGGTGCAGACAAGCAGATCGCCGAAGCGGTGCAAAAGCTCATCGACCAGGGTTTGCAGGGTTTGATCCTCGATCTGCGCGGCAATCCGGGCGGTCTGCTGGATCAGGCTGTGGCCGTGGCGGATCTGTTTGTGGCCAAGAACGAATTGATCGTCTACACCGAGGGCCGCGGGGAGTACAAACGGCAGGAATTCCGCGCGCAAAAGGATCCGTTGCTGGGTCAGACGCCGCTGATTGTTCTGGTGGACGGCTACAGCGCCTCTGCCTCGGAGATCGTGGCCGGGGCCATTCAGGATCTGGACCGCGGTGTGATTCTGGGCGCACCCAGTTTCGGCAAAGGGCTGGTGCAAACGGTCATTCCTTTGGATCGCCGCGGCGAACAACAGCTCAAGCTGACCACCGCGCAGTATTTCATGCCCAGCGGCCGCGGCATTCAAAAACCGGAGGTTTTTGAACACGGCCCTCTTTCGGTTTTCTCCAAGGATCGCAATGACGCGGCGATCGCGACGGAGGAGGATGAGGAGGATTCCGATGAGGAGCCGGCGCCGGCTGCCAAGGACACCAGCAAAGCTCGGAGCAAAACGACGGTGTACTATACCAAGAACAAGCGGCAGGTTCTGGGCGGCGGCGGCATCAAGCCGGATGTGGAAGTGAAGAATCCAGAGTACACGCGCTATGAACTGGAGCTGTTCCGCCGCTCGATCTTTTTCAATTTCAGTCTCGATTATGTGGCGGCGCACCCGGATCTGAAAAAGGATTTCAAGGTTGATGAGTCGGTGTGGGCCGAGTTTGAGGCGTTTCTGCGCGACAAGAAATTTTCCTATCATCCGGACGGCTGGGATCAGCTGAACAGGCTGGAAAGCACGGCCAGAGAGCGGGGCTATCTGGAGCAGATGCAGAAATCTCTCGATGCGGTCAAAGCGGAATTCGATCTGGTCCGCGCTGCTGAAAAAGAGAAATCCCGGGCCCGGGTGGAGACCTATATTCAGAGCGAGATCATGGCCAAGGTGTTCGGCCGCGATGCGTATAACGAAGCGCTTTTTGCCGGTGATGAACCCCTGCAGGCCGCGGTGCGGCTTTTGCGGAATACCGATGAGTATTATCGGATATTGAACATCAAGGCGGTGGCTAAGAACTGAGTCGGCGCCGCCGGCGAACGATTTTCCTGCAGCATGATAAAAATAACTATCCAAGGAGGCGTTATGGCAAAACAAAAGAAATATGTGTACAGTTTCGGCGGCGGTAAAGCAGAAGGCCGCGCTGAGATGAAAGAACTGCTGGGCGGCAAAGGCGCCAACCTCGCTGAAATGGCGAATTTGAAAATACCGGTGCCGGCCGGTTTCACCATCACTACCGAGGTTTGCACGTATTATTATCAGAACAAGAAAAAATATCCGGCTGAGCTGAAACCGGCGGTCAAAGAGGCGATGAAAAAAGTCGAAGCGGTCATGAAAAGCAAGTTCGGCGACCCGGTGAACCCCCTGCTGGTTTCCGTGCGCTCCGGCGCCCGCAGCTCCATGCCGGGCATGATGGAGACCGTGCTGAACGTCGGCCTTACCAGCAAAACCATTCCCGGTCTGGTGAAAAAGACCAACAACGAACGTTTTGTCTATGACGCCTATCGCCGTCTGATCATGATGTATTCCGACGTGGTTATGGAAAAAGCGGCGGGCATCGAACCGGCGGAGGGCAAAGGCATCCGCGTGCAGCTGGAACATGCCATGCAGGCTGTCAAGAACGCCAAGGGCTACACCCAGGATACAGACCTGACCGCTGATGATCTCAAGGTTCTGGTGGAAACCTTCAAGGCCAAAGTGCTTGAAGTGCTGGGTCGTCCGTTCCCGGATGACGCCATGGATCAGCTGTGGGGCGGTATCGGCGCTGTGTTCTCCAGCTGGAACGGCAAGCGCGCAGTGGCCTATCGCCGCATCGAAGGCATTCCGGATGAATGGGGCACCGCCGTTAACGTTCAGGCCATGGTGTTCGGCAACATGGGCGACAGCAGCGCCACGGGAGTGGCGTTCACCCGCAACCCGGCCACCGGCGAGAACAAGTTCTACGGCGAGTGGCTGATCAATGCGCAAGGCGAAGACGTGGTCGCCGGCATCCGCACTCCGGCGCCCTTGAATGAGGCTACCAAAAACGAACAGAACAAGCACATGGCCTCGCTGGAAAAAGCCATGCCCTCCACCTACAAGGAGCTGGACAAAATCCGCATGCGCCTGGAGAAGCATTATCGCGATATGCTTGACATCGAGTTCACCATCCAGGAAGGCATTCTGTGGATGCTGCAGTGCCGCGTCGGCAAACGCACCGGAACCGCAGCCCTGAACATGGCCATGGATATGATGAAAGAAAAGCTGATCTCCGACAAGGATGCGGTTCTGCGTCTGTCGCCGTCTCAGCTGGATGAACTGCTGCACCCGATCGTTGATCCGGCGGCTGAGAAAGCCGCCACCGTGATCGCCAAGGGCTTGCCGGCCGGTCCCGGCGGAGCTTTCGGTCAGATCGTATTCACCGCGGCCGATGCCGTGGAATGGGCCAAGCAGGGAAAAAAGGTTCTGCTGGTGCGCGAAGAGACCAATCCGGAAGATGTGGAAGGTATGCGCGCCGCTCAGGGCATTTTGACCGGCCGTGGCGGCATGACCTCGCACGCGGCGCTGGTGGCACGCGGCTGGGGTAAATGCTGCATCGTCGGTTGCTCGGCGCTGACGATCGATCTGAAGGCGAAAAAGATGTTCGTCGCCGGCAAAGAATACCAGGAAGGCGATTATCTGACCCTGAACGGCACTAAAGGCTATGTCTACAGCGGCCAGTTGAACATGATGAACGCATCGGAGAATCCGCGATTTGTCCAGTTCATGAAGATCGTGGATAAATATCGGACCATGAAGGTGCGCACCAATGCGGACACTCCGGACGACGCGAAAAAGGCGCTGGAGTTCGGCGCCCAGGGCATCGGTCTGTTCCGCACCGAGCACATGTTCTACGGCAAGAATTCCGAAGCCCCGCTGTTCTTCCTGCGCAAGATGATCGTCTCTTCGAACGAGGCGGAACGCCGCAGTGCTTTGGACGAATTGTTCCCCTATGTGAAAAAGGACATCAAGGCGACCATGGAGGTGATGAACGGACTACCGGTCACCATCCGCTTGTTGGATCCGCCGTTGCACGAGTTCGTGCCCCAGGAGGCTGAGAAACGCGCCGAGCTGGCCGCCAGCCTCGGCATCTCCGCCGAGGAGCTGAGCAAACGCGCGGAAGGGCTGCATGAGACCAACCCCATGATGGGGCATCGCGGCGTGCGTTTGGGCGTCACCTATCCGGAGATCACCGAGATGCAGGTGCGCGCCATCCTCGAGTCCGCGGTCGAGTTGACGCAGGAAGGCAAAAAAGTATCGCCGGAGATCATGGTTCCGGTGGTGTGCACGCGCAAAGAGCTGGACGATCAGAAGGAACTGGTGGATGCGGTCTATGCGCAAGTCTGCGCGAAATACAACGTCAAGTCCATCAAGTTCATGTACGGCACCATGATCGAGATCCCGCGCGCGGCGTTGCAGGCCGGCCAGATCGCCGAGACCGCCGAGTTCTTCAGCTTCGGCACCAACGACCTGACCCAGATGGGTTTCGGTTTTTCGCGCGATGATATCGGCGGCTTTGTGCCTGACTATGTGGAAAAGAAGATCCTGCCGGTGGATCCGTTCAATGTGCTGGATCAGGAGGGCATCGGCGAGTTGATTCAGATAGGCATCGAGCGCGGCCGCAAAAGCCGGCCGGGTCTGAAGGTCGGCATCTGCGGTGAACATGGCGGCGAGCCCTCTTCGGTGATTTTCTGCCATAAAGTGGGCATGGACTATGTGTCCTGTTCGCCCTACCGTGTTCCCATCGCCCGGTTAGCGGCAGCGCATGCCGCGATCAAGGCCGGCAAGAAAAAGAAATAAGCGGGTTAGTGTCTGTTGGCTGATCCCCGGTGCGTTTTTTCGCATCGGGGATTTTTTTTCGGTGTGTCCTTGCGAGGGCTGGGGTTGGCGGCGGAAAGGGTCATTGCGAGGGCCGCGATAGCGGCCCGAAGCAATCCCCCGCGGCAAGGATCTGTTGATGTAAAGAGATTGCCCTTTGTTAGGGGATTGCTTCGCTGCAGCGCAGTGTTGTGGGAATGGCTGGAATGGCGTCTCCGCTCGCAATGACAGCCCTTTTTCTATGTATTGCTTCGCTCCAATGTAGACTGGATGAAATGGCGGGAGTCAGCGTCTCCGCTCGCAATGGCCTGCTGCTTTACAAAAACAGCCTTCTGACATGCCTTTCGTACAAATTCTCGCGCACGTTTTTCGCGATGGTCGCTTCATTTTCTTCCAGCGCAGTAATGTAACGGCCGCCCATCTCTGCAGCCACGCGAAACCCTACATGCAGCAACTGGCGGAAATGGGCATTGAACTCGGGGCAGGACGGATCGTGACGAAGAGCGTCGCTGAACCGCTTGCCGCTCCAGCGGCTCACGGTCTCCGGCGCCGGCAGCTTGTCTTTGTTGATATCGATGACCGTGGCATACGGTGCGCACACTTCATCAAAGCGGCGCAAGGAACTGTGATACACCTCCTGTGCAATGGCCAGACCGCCGCCGCCGGCTTCCGCCAGGCCGATGAGCTCCTCCAGCCAGGTGGTGCCCGCGGTTTTCAGGTGCAGGCCGGCGTCGTGTTTGCGCAAAGCGCGGCCGATGATCGGATACAGGGAGAATTTATCGCTGCCGGAATGCACGCTTAGTTTGAGATTCTCCGGCAGAGAGAACTCTTGAATGGCGAAACGAATGACGCACAGATCCTGTTCAAACTCCTTTTCAAACTGCCCCAGATCGCCCACATAATCCACGCCCTTGTTGAAGCGGCCGGTAAATTTCGGCGCTATGGTCTGCGCCGGGATGCCGGCGGCGCTGATGGCGGAGAGAATGAAGAACAGCTCCGCCGGCGTCTGCGCCTGCTGCGCTTCGTCCATGGAGACCTCAATGACCAACCGGTCCACCGGCTTTCGCCGGCTGATGTGGTGAAAAATTTTTGCCGCCTCTTCCACGGCAAAAAGAAATTTGCCGGCCGCCTGCTCCAATGTGGCTGCGGTGATGCGCAGCGGCTCCGCGATGCCGGGAATGGGCAGTTCCCCCACATATTTTTTATTCGCCGCCATAAAGGCCTGCAGCGAAGCGGCGGAAGGAGGTCGGCCGATATAGTCGGCCACATCCAGAGTAAAGAAATCGCTGTGATCGATAAATGGCTCCACGGTTTTCAGATTGATGTGATCCGCGTCGACAAAATAAGCGCCGGTCCAGTTCAGCGCCCGGACCGCTGCATCCGCCTCGGCGCGGGTGTCGGCCGGCCTGGTACCGATGAGCGAGTGCTCACGGTTGGATTTATTCCATACCGGCGTCACCTCGATGCCGACGGCGCGGGCGTCCAGGAACGCCTGCAGTTGTGCTTTTCCCTGACGGCCGAACCGGTCGCCAATGCCGATGGTGTATTTAGGCAGGTTCATTCATTCGTTCCTTCTATTAGGATGAAAACGGGTGTCCTCCACTTTTCCAGATCGGTAACGAGAGGGCCTTGTGGTTTCTACCGCTGCAGCAATTTCTCCTTAAAAGTAGGCTGACTGCCGGCCATCTTCATGAACACGTCCAGCGGCGCCACTTTAAATTCATCGCCCAGCTGATCTAAAATATTTTTAACATGATCGATGTCGCTCCACTCGCGCACATGCACCAGGCAAAAATAGGGACGCTGATGGTTGAGCCTGGCCAGCTCGCGCAGATCCTGCACCGCCGCCTGCGCCGGCCGCGTCTCCGACAGATAATAGTCAAAGGAGATCAACGGCTTGCCGTCACGGACGGTGAAAGAGTGCGACGGTGCATAGCCGTTGGCCAGTCCCAGGATATCCGGCATGCCGTTAAAAAAGGCGTCCACCACCTCTGGGGTCAACTCGCTGTTGCCCTCCACCGTGGCCCCTTCCGAATAGTCCATGATCTCAAAGATGTTCAAATCAAGCTGCTGCATCAGCTCGTAGGCTTTGGCCACCACCTGGGGCAGGTATTGGGCCGGAATGGCCTTGGGGTACATATAGCCCGGCCCGCCCAGTGAGCCGAGAAAGTAATCGTTCGGCGTGGCTTGCGAATAAAAGTACTCCAGCATGGACGGCGCCAGCCAGACCCAATTCATGGTCACCTCCCAGGCATAGGGCATGGAGCCGCGGCCCGGCCGCACCCAGGCGCCCAGGCCCAGACAGTCGGTCTGAATGCAGGAGATATAGACTTTTTTCTCCGCACGGTACTCTTTGCCCGCCACTACGGTGTGCTGATTTTTGAACTTGAATCCAGGAGTGGCCGGCGTCTGATGGCTGAAACTCAGGTTGGGCAGCGTGTGCAGCCCCTCGGTGCGCAGCGCAAAGCTGGAGGCCAACTTGACCGCGTCGCGTTCCTTGTCTTTGGCGTAGGAATGCCAGCCCATGACCATGGACAGGGGCTTCATTTCGCTCATCAGTTTTTTGGCCAGGCTATACTCTTCGCCATCGCTCTCTTCAGTGGACAGGTCTGAGAAAAAAGCGCCTTTGAGAATGCCGAAATCCGCCACGCCCGGCCGCATGATTTTTCCCGCTTCGCCGCCCATCCAGACGATGTAATCACGGCTGCAGCGCGGCCAGTACTGCTGATACGCCCAGGTGTAGATGTCGATGTCCTTCTGTCCGGTGAACCGGCCCCTGAAATCGGCGATGGAGCGCAGATGATATTTTTCCACCAACGGCAGCATCTCCTCAGAGATCACGATGGCCTTTTCCAGTCCGGCCAGAGTAAAGGCGACGATCAGAGAGGTGCGGACGTTTTTATCCCAGAGAATGTAGCCCCTGACCTGCGGCAGGAAAGTCTTGAGCGCTTCTTCGGCCGAGGTCAATTCGGTGAATTGAAAACCTTTTCGGTCGCGATAAAAATCCAGCATGGAGGGGGTGAAACGGAAATCCCACTTGGGTCCATAGATGAAATATAATCGCGGGGCGCCGTCGTTGGCCAACCCCTGCAAAGAGATCAGCATCGCCTGTTCCGGCAGCTTGCCGTCTATCGCCCAGTCATCGGTCATGTGCATGAAAAACGCCGGCTTGACGCCGTCGCGCACGAACGTGTAGGTTTCAGCGCTCTCTCGAGTCGGCCGCTGGACGCTCAACAGCAGCGTGCCGTCCTTTTGCACCGTATAGGTGCTGGTACTGGTCAACTCGCGGCTGCCCTGGGAAACCCAGACCGGATAAGTTTCTTCAACCGTAAAACCTTTGCCGTTTTTTTCCATACTGAGTTTAGCCCTGCGGTCACTGCCCGGCTGGCGCGAGATGGCGGAAAAGACGTTGTAGGGCCACACTCGGGTGGATGCTTTCAGGGTGACCGGTTGGCCGTTGACCGGCAACAACAGCGTATCGCGCAGACTGCGGCCTGTGCCCCAGATCTGCTCCACCTGCAGGGTCTGGCCGGTCAGTGTGATGTCCAGTTTCAGCGTTTTGTACAGGCCGATCTCTGCGCTCTTTTCCGGGACCAGCTGCCAGCGCCCGATGAACGGCGTTTCACTAAAGCCGGCGGAAAAGCACAGAAGAAGCACCGCCGCTGTTTTTCGCAGCAAAGCATTCATGTTCTGCTCCTTGACAGATTCTATGGATAACACAAGTTGAAAAATAGCCAAAGCGGCAATGAATTGCAAGCAAAAACAGAGCGGCCGGCTGGTTTTCCTCTTGCATTTGTGCGTAAATTTTCACATCTTTCCTTTTCCTCTAGGAGTGAGTATGAAAAGCGCGCAAATCGGTACAAGAATTCTCAAGTTAATGGAAAGAAAGTCCGTCTCTCTCGCAGAGTTGTCGCAACGCACCGGCATCAGAGAGCCGGTGTTGCAGACGCTGATGGAGGACGATCGCTACCCGGCCTTGGGATCCCTGCTGCGGATCAGCCGCGCCCTGGGCGTACGTCTGGGCACCTTTCTCGATGATCAGATCACGGAGGATCCCCATATCGTCCGTACTGATGACCGGCAGCAGCGGGTCGATGCGTCGCGCCAAGCCGGCGCGG
>JAKJDB010000639.1 GCA_022706175.1 Candidatus Zhuqueibacterota bacterium
AACGAACAAACCGCTTTTTTCATTTGGGCACTCTCCATTTGGAACTGACCGGCACATGATCGGAAAGGTCCGAATAATCCTGATGCGTGACCGTGGAGTGGGGCAGCCATTCGCTGTTGGTGAAAAGATAGTCGATCTTGCGATCCCAGAACGCGCTACGGTCAGTGCAATGGGTAAAGCAGCGTTGTTGATCAGCCTGGTAGTCCGGAAGCGGAATGTCAGGCTTATAGGCATCATACATCGGCTGCAGCCAAGCTCTTTCCTGCGTATAATCGCTGCCCTCTTTATGCAGGGGGGAATCGCCCGGCTGATGAAAAGATTCATCGGGACAGCGATCCTCCAGACAAAAATCGGTGGAATCCGAACCCGGCGGCAGCATGTTGAAATCGCCGCCGGCAATAAACAGCGCATGCTCGGCCTGCAGTTTGTCCAGTTCCTCTTTAAAACGTTCAATATGTTTGCGTTTGGTGTCGTCGGTGGAAAAGGCATCGGCGTGAATGTTCAACACGTAGAAATCATCATGCCCGGGAAGAGCGATTCGCGTTTTCAAGATGCAGCGCTGCAGATAAAAGTATCTGGTCAGTGCGTCCTGATCACCGCGTTTGGGCAATTGGATGCGTTCGTGTTCAGCGATGGGCCAACGTGACAAAATGGCATTGCCCATATCCATGCGGCCGAGACCGTCGCTGGGGATGAACTGCGCCTGCCAAGAGGAGGCGTACGCCGCATACGTCAGGGTGGTATGATCCAACAGCCATTGCACCTGATCCACATAGGCGGTTCGTTTGGAGCGGACATCCACCTCTTGCAGCAGGAGCAGGTCAGGATTGATCTCATTGATTTTGGCCGCCAATTTCTGCAAGGTGACCAGGACCTCCGCCTCGGTCAACAGAACGCGATCACCGCAACTATCGCCGAACCAGGGTGTTTGGCGGCCGGCTGCGAAGCGGATATTCCAGGTCATGACCGTTAAAATGTCCGGAGCCGATTCTGGGTAGGGCGCATGGCGGGCTGTGTACAGCACGGCGCTCTCTATATCATCGAACTGCGTCACCAAGGGATCGCAGCCGCAGAGCACTAAAAGCCCTACTATGGATCCCAAGGCCCGCCCTATAATCGATCGCCTCATGTTTTTTTCTCCAGAGTTTGCCGTGCGGCAAATGCGTCGGGTTTCGGGCGCCGGCAAAATTCAAGTTTTGAGCGACCGCTCCGGCAGCCAGTGCAGGATGGCCGGCGCCACATCGAGAATGGAAGAGAGCCGCGCCGCGGTCTCCCGGGCACAGCAGCCGAACAGCAGCGTCATGGCCGGATTTGTGGTATGGCCTTTGACGCACACATTCTCGATGTTGCCGTGATCGCTGGTCAACAGCACCAGCGTGTGGTCCAGATCGACGTGAGCCAGAACCGTTTCAAGAAAAAGCTCCAATTTCTTGACTTCTTGCCGGGCTCTGCCCAGGTCCCGGCTGTGTCCGGCGCGGTCGGTTTGAAAATACTCGAACAGGGTGAAATGGAAATCGCCGCTGCGTCGGCCGATGATCTCGCCCGCTTTTTCCACGGAAAAAAGCGGAACATCAAAACCGTCGGCCACCAGCGCCTCGCCGGTCAGATCCTGGTACACCGATCGCTCAGCCGCCAGGTCGTCCAGGTTGAAAAACGGCAGGTCCGCATAGAGGTTGCTCACGGTTGTCACCGAGAGAAAGCGCAGGATGTCCTGTGGATCATAGTCAAAAAAAGGAGGCCGAAACGAGTTGAGAAAAGCGGCGTCATAGCCGCGTTTTTTTACGGTGGCCAGAAGCGAAGAGCGGGCGAGGATCTCGCGCAGGGCCTGATTAGGAAAGCCGTTTAAATGACGGCCGATCTCCTTGGCGCTGTTCACCCCGGTGAGGAGCGCGGTTTGGCCTGTGGTGGACTGCGGCAATCCCGGCAGGCCGAGGCAGGCGTCCAGGCCCAACGCGATGCCGCCGCCTTTCAAGGAACGTGGAAACGTTTGCGCAAGAGAATGGTTGAAATAGTTCAGCCCCGGCTGACAGCACGGATTGCACCCTTCATCCGGTTCCCCGATTCCCAGCCCATCGACGAACAACAAAAGAATATGATGAGGGGCGGTCATACTCAGTATATTTTTTTCAAGCGCGTCCCGGGGTAATAGGCGGACAGAATAGTTGCTGCGTTCTGTCCGCGCAGGGCGCGGATGGATGCGCCGACTTGACACATGCCAACGCCATGCCCCCAGCCGGCGCCGGTGAAGCGGAACGCATCGGCCAGGCCGTTGCGTTCGTTCACCTTGTCGATCACAAAACAGGCGCTGTACAGGGCGCTGGAGGACAGGGTCCGGCGAATGTTCAACTCGCGGGTTACTGTAACCGAGTCGCGGCTGCCGAGGATCAAGATCTCGGCGAGCCGACCGGAAACCCCGCGACGCAGCGGAATAATGTCCTGCAGATCACCGATCTCAACGCCGGTTTTCTCCACGATCCATTTTTGCAGATCCTGGCGCGTGGCCGTGGTCTGCCAGCGGAAATATTTTTCCGCATATTGGGCGAAAGAGGGACGACCGGCCGACTGGATGTTGCAGTTCACCTTGGGATGGGATGCGACCCACAAACGGACGTTCTCCTCTTTGGTCAAATCCAGAGCGTTG
>JAKJDB010000640.1 GCA_022706175.1 Candidatus Zhuqueibacterota bacterium
CGTCGGCCAGCACGATGTTGGTACGCAGTGCCTCCGATCCCCCCCGCAGAATGACCGCGTTGCCGCTTTTCAAGCAGACGGCCGCCGCATCGGTGGTGACGTTGGGCCGTGCCTCGTAGATGATCCCCACCACTCCCAGCGGCACGCTGATCTTTTCCACACGCAGCCCATTGGGACGCCTATGGCCTTCCAACACTCGCCCCAGTGGATCAGGCAACTCGGCCACTTCCCGCAAGCGATCCAGCATGTAGTGAAAAATTTTCTCAGTGATCAACAGCCGCTTCACCATGGGTTCCGGCTGACCGCTCTGTCGTGCCGCTGCCACATCTCTGCTGTTGGCCTCTAACAGGCTTTCCTTCACCGCCAGCAGTTTCTCCGGCATAGACGCCAGCGCCTGTTGCCTCTGCGCACCGGACAGGGTCGCTAAAACCTGCGCCGCTTTTCTGGCGCGACCGCCCATCTCCTTCATCTCTGCAACCTGCTCGTTCATAGCATGATCCCTTTCAATCTTCGCGGTCAATTTACACATATTTTAAAAATAAAAAAAGCCCCGGATCCAGATTGAATCCGGGGCTCAACTGACGAACCGGCTAAGGCCGTCGGCCGTGGCCAAAAATCACTTCCGCACTAGTTGATGGAAATCTCGCGGGGTTTCACTTCGTCCGCTTTGGGCAGCGTAACGGTCAGCACGCCGTCTTTGTAATCCGCCTTGATGGCATCGGCTTTGAACCGTTCTGTCAGCTCAAAAGTGCGCTGAAAGATTCCAAAAGCTCGTTCCGAACGGTAATAATTCTTGCCCTTGTCCTCTTTTTCACACTTACGCTCCGCGCGAATGGTCAGTAGGTTGTCCTTCAAATTGACTGAAAGATTCTTCTTGTCGATGCCCGGAAGGTCGGCCTTGACTACGACTGATTCCTGGTTTTCCTCTACGTCAACGCGCGGGGACCACACCACGGAATCCTCTTCAAATGCCCGAAAGGGCGCCGGCACAAACGAATTGAAATAATTGGCCGTCTCGGCGTTATTGTTTCTGGCTAACCACATAGGTCATTCTCCTTTATATTACCTTGTTAGTAATTTCAACTTTCTGTCCACGGTAATACAAAGCGCGTGCCAAAAACAACCGCTTAGAACAAATTGTATATTTACAATATATTAAAAATAAAAATTAAAAAATAGCGGGTTCTGCCAATTTTACCGGCAGTACCGACATGTCCGCCATTTTGTCAGTTTCTCTGCCGAAAACGCTTCATCACCTCTCTCCAATTAGTCAGAACCACCCCCTGATCTTTAAGGAACTGTTTGACCTTTGCGTCGCTGAACAACTGTCCTTCCCACACCCGCTGCTTCCAGGAATTGGTGATCTGCTTGAGCTGCTCGCTCTCTACCGCCGGATGAAAGATGATTTCGATCAACCCCGGCTGCAGACCTGAAACCAGAGTATAAAAGTCCTCTCTCTTCTGCTCATAAGAGGGTGCGGACTCGATGGAGCGAAAGTCATCCAAAAGCGGTTGCCGGTAACGCGACAGATATCCCACCATCTCTTCACTGATGGGATAGCCTTCGCTGCGAAACCGTTGCATCAGATCGTCTCTGGGATCCGGCACCATGGCTGGAATGCTATATTCCATGGCAAGATTTAGATAGGCCTGAGTGAATTCGGCCTTGCCATATACCGTACCCATGTGGGTATCCATATGGGTCGGATTCCAGCCCAGCGCTTTCGCTGATTCGATCTGGCTGCGGATCTCTGTCTCCACCTCCCCGGGGTTGGCGCGCAGCACCACACCGATGACCGCTTTCCATAAATAGCCGTCCGGATCAATGAGACCGGGCACACGGCCGGCTTCGCTCACCGGTCCCCAGCGGTAGGTATTCCATTCGCTGGTCAGGGTTGTGTGGATGCCGATGTCAAAGGTGTTATGCTGCACCGCCCAGGCTATCATCTCCGCCGCAGCGGGGCAGGGCATCATCACGGCCGTGGATTGTATTTCTCCGGCCAGCAGGTATTGTTGAATAGCCTGGTTGGCCTCCACGCACATGCCGGCATCGTCGGCATGCAGGATGAGGATGCGCTTGCCTGTGGGATATCCCAAC
This sequence comes from Candidatus Zhuqueibacterota bacterium, assembly GCA_022706175.1. Next base: position 2,098 of record JAKJDB010000640.1, read on the forward strand.
CTTTCCGCCTGGGTGTTTGACCCGGTGGTTTCCAAAGGCAGGGCGGCCTGGCCCTTATGGCAGCTGCACAAGACGCTGCAGCCCAGCAGACATACGGTCAAAACGGATTTTGCGATCATGGTCTCGCTCCCGATGCGATTGGTGAACAGGGATTTGAGAATAATATAACAGAAAATCTATTCGACACAACCCCTTTCTGCCGGTCTGGGATTGAGGCAGGTCAGCTAATCCTTGCATTAGTGTTCAGGAAATGCTATTTTAAGCAAAAGTGAAAGGATCTTCCATGAAAACCAAGATTCTCCTGCTTCTCTCACTTCTGCTCAGCACAAGCTGTTCCCTGTTTGAAAAAAAGCTCGGCGCGCCGATGAACCTGCGCTGTGAATATCGCACCAACCCGCTGGGGGTCAGCGGTGAACGGCCGCGTCTGTTCTGGCAGATCAATGATCTTCGCCGCGGCGCCAAACAGACCGCCTATCAGATTCAAGTGGCAAGCAGCCGCGACCGGCTTGAGCGCGATGAACCGGATATCTGGGACACCG
>JAKJDB010000641.1 GCA_022706175.1 Candidatus Zhuqueibacterota bacterium
CCGGAGGACATGGCGGTGAGGGTGGCGGTGAATTCAAAAGTGCAGCGTGTGGAAGTGTGCAATGCGCTGGAGACCTTGCTGGTGGACCAAGCGGCCGCCGATCGGCTGCTGCCGCCCCTGTTGCAGGCTTTTCAAGAAAAGAACGTAGAGCTGCGCGGCTGCGAACGCACCCGTACGCTGGTTCCGGCCTTGAAGGCCGCCGTGGAGGAGGATTGGCGCACCGAGTACCTGGCGCCGGTGTTGTCCGTACGGGTGGTGGATGGCATCGAGGAGGCCATCGAGCACATCAACACCTATGGATCTGGACACACAGACGCGATCGTCACCCAGAGCCTGCCGCTGGCGCAGCGTTTTGTGGCTGCCGTGGATTCCGGCTCTGTGCTGGTGAATGCGTCCACCCGGTTGTCCGGCGGCGGCGACTATGGCATGGGCGCCGTGGTCGGCATCAGCACCGACAAACTGCATGCGCGCGGCCCGGTGGGCGTCAATGAACTGACCAGCTACAAATGGGTGGTGTATGGGGATGGGCACATCAGGAGCTGAGGTTGGGGTGAAACCGGGACTGTCAAGCACCGCACCATGGGGCCACAAAGTGGCGCAAAAAGCACAAAGGGCACAAGCGGCTTCAAAAGCATTGTACGGCTTGATTTCAACGATCAGACACTTTGCGAGGAACAGATCCGCCTTGAAAAAGCCGATCATGGCGCCATCTTCATCCCGTCCCCCCTTTTCTCTTTGTTACTCCTCAGGATAAACCGGGTGATAGCTGGTTCGCGTCCGCTGCGTCACCATCATGTCGCTCACGGTTTCCAGCCATTTTTTATAGTGCGCCGTCTGTTTGTGCTGCGCCGGCGCGTCTGCCGTCCGGTAGACTTCGATCAGAGTGAACCGGGTGGGATCGTCCGCCTGCTGAAAAAAATCAAACCGGCTTACGCCCGGCTCCTGCAGACTGCGACGTGCATTTTCAACGGTCGCGGCTTTGAACGCCTCCACCTGATCCGCCTTGACGTGAATGAACACCTGTAAAATTTCCATAGGACCTCCTGGTAGAATTTAGTTGCGTCTTGCGCAAATATACATTATTATTTACATTCGGAAAACAGAAAAATGGAGAGCTTCATGCAACAGCTGTTTCTTTCATGTCTGATTGTTCTATGGCCGTGGATCAGTCAAAGCGCCGGCCTAGCCGATCGAGTCAATCCACTGCTCGGTACGGATTCTAAGCACAGTTTTTCCCACGGCAACACCTATCCCGCTGTGGCCACTCCTTTTGCCATGACGTTCTGGACGCCGCAAACCGGAGAACCCGGGGACGGATGGATCTACACCTATCAACAGCCCTCCATCAATGCCTTCAAGGCCACTCATCAACCCAGCCCCTGGATGGGCGATTATGGTGATTTTTCCCTGATGCCCATGACGGGTCGGCCGCAGACCGATTGGCGAAAACGGGCCTCGTCGTTCCAGCGCTCCAGCGAGATCAGTAAGCCCTATTATTACGCCGTCACTCTGGATAAATACAAAACTAAAGTGGAGATGACCTCCACCACACGCTGCGGACATCTGCGCATCACTTTTCCGCCGTCGGAACCCGCCTACCTGTCTATCCACGCTCACCCGCAGGGCGCCTTTATTCAAATGCGGCCGCAGGAGAAAAAGGTGTACGGTTTTACCCGCGCCAACAACGGCGGGGTGCCCGAAAATTTCGCCTGCTATTTTGTCATGGCTTTCGACCAGCCCTTTTCCTGCGCCGGCCTGAGCGCTGATTCCCTGCTGCATCAGGATCAGCAGGAGCTGGCGGCGGATCAGGTGTTCGCCTTTCTGCGTTTTGCACCCGGAAAATCAGTGACCGTGCGCATAGCGACCTCTTTCATCAGCCTGGAACAGGCGGAGCAGAATCTGGCCGCGGAGATCGGGGATCGCTCCTTCATCTCCACCCGGAACCGGTCCCGCAACCTCTGGGAGAAGGAACTGCAGCGCATCGAGATCCAGGGCGCTACAACAGATCAGCAGGTCACTTTTTATACCGCGTTGTATCGTGTTCTGCTCTTTCCGCGCATCTGGTACGAGTTCGACGCCCAGGGGCGCATGCATCATTTCAGTCCCTATGACGGCCGGGTCCATGCCGGCGAGATGTATGCGGACAACGGCTTCTGGGATACTTTTCGTGCGGTGTATCCGTTTTTTACCATTCTGTTTCCGGATAGGGACGCCGAGATCATCCGTGGGTGGATCAACGCCTACCGGGAAGGAGGCTGGTTCCCCAAATGGAGCAGCCCGGGGTATCGAGATTGCATGATCGGCACGCACGTGGAGTCGCTGGTGGCCGATGCTTATTGCAAAGGCATCCGTGAGTTCGATGTTCAGGCCGCCTACGAGGCCATGCTCAAAGACGGCTCCCAGCTGACGGACCAGGGCGGATATGGCCGCACCGGACTGGCGGACTATCTGCGACTGGGCTATGTCGCCTGCGATAAAACCAGAGAGGCGACGGCTCGCACCCTCGAGTTTGCCTATGATGATTTCTGCATCGCGCAGATGGCCAAAGCGTTGAACAAGCCGCAGGATGAAAAGATTTTTTCCAGCCGCTCATTCAATTATCGCCACGTCTGGGATCCCTCGGTCGCCATGATG
>JAKJDB010000642.1 GCA_022706175.1 Candidatus Zhuqueibacterota bacterium
CTCGCCCTTTAAAGCCGTCGCGACGATGCGATCCCGGACCGGTTCCGCTTTGACGCCGGACCATTCCGGACGGCGCAGCAGGCGCTGCAGATTGCCGCCGGCGATCGCTTGTTTCTTTTCAAACGGCAGGTCCGCATAATCGATATAAGAACGCGCAGCGCCCTGACTGCGGCGGGGCGCTTCGCTGCCGAACAGCAGACGTTCGTATCCGATGAGATCGCACCAGTACTCGAGCATGCGATTGCCCTGATAATTGCTGAATTCAAGGTAGAGATTGGGCAGGTGCACGGCCAGGGGCGCCAGGGTTCGCGTCGCTTCCCAGCGCAGGCTGTGCAGCAGCAGAGAGAGCCTGGGAAAGGTCTCGCAGATCCATGCCACTTCGGGCCAGGTGATCTGAACCGCCTCTTCATAACGCCCGGCGTCCACGATAAGCAGCATGCCCGCTTCCTGCAGAGCAGAGAGCAGAGGCCCCAGGGTACGTTCATCCACCGGGAATTCATAGATGCGCGGATAGAGCTTTAAAGCGCGGACCTGATTGGCCTCCATCTCGGCGATCAGCTCCTCGGGCTTGTAAAATTCATTGGTATGATGCGGCAGCCCGATCCAGCACGGCGCCAGTTGCGGATGTCGGCGACACAGGGCTGAGATCTGTGGATTGCCCAGCATGGGATGCACTTCGCGCGCTTGATGAGAATAGACCAGCGCGCCCTGAATATGGCAGCGGGCCATCTCCTGAAGCAGATGGTCCACACTCCAGCTTTCCAACGAATCCGCCGCCGTGTGACGGCCGACCGCGGTGAAACAATCATAATATGCAAGTGACTCCGTCGACATGCCTAGACTCCTTTTTCAATCAGACAAACCATCCGCAAACAATCAGGAGACGGATGGAACCGTCGCCCACTCGCCTGCATTTATATTTTTAAGGCAGCTATCCTGCCACTGAGCCATGTACCACACCATGGGAAAGATAGGTTCGCGGATCTGAAAGCCAGGGCTTTCTGCCGGCTAAGCGACCAGCCGGGCTGTTTGGCTCTACCCTTTCCCGTTCGCTGATCCCCATCACAGTTCTTTCATCGCCTGGCGCATTTTGTCCAGCGTTTCATCGATGTCCGCCGGCTGATGGGCATAGGAGACAAACCAGCGCACGTTGGCGAACACGCCCTTTTGATAAAGCAGGGAGTAGAAACGGTTGTACATGTCGGTGGCGTGCGGCTCCGGCACAGTAAAGGCAATGGTCTGACTGACCTCCAATCCGTACATCACCGCGGGGATGTGGAACTCGCGACATATCTCAGCAAAGCCCTCGCGCAGCCGACGACCCATCGCATACAGATGGTCGTGCACTTTTTCCGTGCGCATGACCTCCAGGGTGGCACAGCAGGCGGCCATGGACAACGTTTCTCCGGCATAGGTTGTGGTGAGAATGGTGTTTTCCAGCGCTTTCATCGCCTCCTTTTTGCCGGCAAAGGCCGACAGAGGATAGCCATTGGCCATAGCCTTGGCGAAAGCGGAAAAGTCCGGGATGACGCCATAGTAACTCGGCGCGCCGCCCGGAGCCATACGGAAGCCGGTCAGAATTTCATCAAAGATCAACAGACTGCCGTGTTGGTCGCAGAGACTGCGGCAGCGGGCGACAAAGGTCTGACCCAGGTCTTTGCCCCAGTCATAGGGCTCAATGATCAGACAAGCGATGTGCGAGCCGAGTTGTTCAAATATTTTCTCCAGATTGGCGATATCGCCATAAGCGGACTCATGCACCCATTGCGACATTGCAGAAGGGACGCCGGGATGCGACCAAGAGGTGACGAACCAATCGTGAAACCCATGATAACCGACGGAGACGATATGGTCCCGTCCGGTGAGGCTGCGCGACAGACGCACGCAGCTGATGCAGGCGTCGTTGCCGGTTTTCATGAACCGAACCTGATCGGCCCAGCCGATGGTGCGCAGAATTTGATCCGCTGTCTCCAGTTCAATGGGACTGGCCATGCTGAAGAGCACGCCCTTTTTCATCTGTGCCAGCACGGCGTTTTCCACCGCCGGATATTGATGGCCGAGGATGATGGGGCCCAGGCTGCAGCGATAATCGATATATTCTTTGTCATCTAAATCCCACAATCGGCAGCCTTTCGCGCGATCGATAAACGGCGGCATCGGTTCCCAGGCGGCATTGTAGCGTTTGGCGTTGGTTTGCGTAGCCCAAGGAATTTTTTTAATCGCCTGATCATACTGACGCTTGTTGGCAGAAGTCATGATGCTGTTCTCCTTCTTGATGGATACGGATGATAATTTAGCAATCCTTTTCAAGCAAACAAAGCAATTTCCGTTGAAAAAACCTGTTTGCATTTTAGCCTGAAATATGATAATTTGCCCGATGAAGCAGAGTTCAAGCGAGGAAAAAATGAATCGTCGGACCTTTATGCATTCGTTGACCGGTGTCGCTGCCTTGAGCGCTCTACCGTTGGTGCCCGGGGAAGCCGCACAGAGTGGTTCACCGTTGGAATTGTTTTTTGATGTAAGCCGGATTCAATCGCTGCGCGAGAAATGGCGTCTGCCTCTTTTCCAGACCTACGTGCGGGAAGTGCTGGAGACCGACCTTGCGGCGGATAAAAATTTTCTGCTCAAGGAG
>JAKJDB010000643.1 GCA_022706175.1 Candidatus Zhuqueibacterota bacterium
CGCCCCTGTTCATCGGCGCCGTCCCAGACCGCGGCGCCCTGCGGGCCGGACGATCCGTTGCAGCGCAGATAGCGCACCTGCCGGCCGGCGCTGTCGAAAATCTTGATGTGCACAACCGCCCGCGCCAAGGGCAGAGTGTAGCCGATCTCCGCCTGATCTTACCCCTCGTCACCAAGCTCTGCTTGGTGACGCAATTGGCTGAGAAGCTCTGCTTCGCATTATCGGCCCTCTTCATTAGCGTCCGCTAACTTTGCTCCCACCGGGGCGTCTCCCCGTCGGCGCAGATCAATCGACGGGGCAAGAGGTCCCTGTTAATGGATCCGTCCGGGGGGAGTATCCTCAACTGTCAAGAGCATGGACTAACCCCTTACTGTTATTGCTAACGATGCAGACGCACTTGGGAATCGGTACGTTCTCGAATGGAGTGAAACAATCTTCTGCGACGGGGCGCGGCCTGCGGGCTAACTACAGAATCCATTGTTTTTTTGCTGATCTGCAAAGCAGAGCTTTGCCTACACGGGCGTTCCCAAGCACCGAGCCTGTGTGATGATTGGGCGAATCCAGTTCCATCAAGTATAGTGATTTGCATCGCGTGTAATGTTTTTCACACAGGCTCTCGAGCTTGGGAACGAGAAAAAAGGCGAACCGAGCTATGATTACGGCTATTTTGATCGCGTCTGCATATAAAGAGCCCTCCCTAAATTTCTGCGCGAGTTGATCCCGCAGCGATATGGCCAGGTTGCATGCTTTTTTGAAATATTGTTTGATTTTTAAATTCTGATTGGTTAATTCTCCGGCAGGAGAGAAGCGATGAGGGGAGCGGGTGCGGATTGGTGGTCTGAAAATGGGGTATCAGGCGCTTGATAGAGGATGATTTCCTCGATTTTTTTGACCCCAGCAAAAACAAATTCCCTATCAGCCTATCAGCATCAGCTGCTCAATACCCCAGCACGCTGCCGGCGCCCCCGCGTTTTTCCAGCTTGATGTCCCGCAGAGTGGGCGACTTGACGCTGAGGCGGAAATAAATCCGCTTGCTCATTCCGGACGGCACCCAGTCCACCTGCGCCTCCCAGCAATGCAAATCCCGATAAAACGCGAACCGATGATAGGCGATCTGCTGTTTCTCCAGATCATAATGCGCGCTGTAGTTGATGCGCCAGTTCTTGGTCAGGCTCATCTCCGCGCCCGAGATATCCAGATAGTATCGTTTCACCGCGCTCGCCGGATTCGATTTATCCAGATAAAAATTGAAAGTCATGTTCAAGCGCCAGGGGATGTTCAGCCCCTGATACACCCCCTCATCGTAAAAACGGTTGCTGCCGCGCCGGGAGCTCTCTTCCAGAACCGACAGGTCCTTCGGACGCAGGGGCTCCTCAGGGTTTTCATAGTCCTCGTCGTACCCCTCCCTGTTTTCGGGCCGCTCCGGGCCGCCTGAGCCCTTGCCCTCCAGACGCAGGGAGAAATTCAGGTTCAGTGAGGTGAAGCGCAGATAATTCCACGGCTGCCAGGGCGAATCCTCCAGCAGATAGCGGTTGACACGTTGCCGGGCTTGCTGATCCCAGGCGTAAAAAGAGTGACCGGTGCCGGCGGACAGGCTGAAATTGCGCGCCGGATTCGCCTGCCAGGTGGTGCGCAAATCGGACAAACGGTATTGTGTGGCTTTGAAATTGTATCCGGTGCTGAAATCCATGGTGAACAGATCGATCTTTTTCTCTTTCTCCGCCACCCCTTTTTTCATCTGAAACAGGTTGCGCACGCTGAGGCTGACCATCTGCGAGCCGTAGGCAGAGGTGCCGCGGAAACGGTCGCGCTTGACCGTCTCACCCTTGGCGTCGGTCACCGTCTGAAAATAGCCCCACCCTGAAGTGGAGAAATCCGGTATATAGTTGAACGACAGCGAAGGGGTGACCACATGGCGGATCATCTGGATATCGCCGATGCCCGGAGCCAGCACACCGTAGATCTTGGTGGAGGCCGAGGCGCCGTAGCTGAAAGTGTGGCGGGCGGCAAAGCCGGACTTTTCCCTGCTTTCGATCTGGCCGGTTTCCTCATTCAGTTCGTACTCGTTGGTGCGATCGAACCAGTCCTCCGACAGGCTCAACGATTGGTTGAGCGACAGAATGCCGAAATATTTTTTCGGACTGGTCAGCGACAGATCCAGGTCGTGGTTCAACTGGCGATCGGTTTCGCTCTGCTTTGTAAAGAGCTCGCCGCCGGTCTGCAGATATTCTCGAGTGGTGCTGTAGAAATTGGAGCCGTAGGAATAATAAAAAGAATGGTACCATTTTTCGCTGCGGCGACGGCCCTTGCCTGCTCTGGGATTGAAAAGCTGGGTTTGACTTTTGCGAAAAGTCAGCTGGGGCAGCGTGGTGGTGGTGACGTCGTCTTCGAGATCGCGGACCTGTGAGGCGTTGACGCTCAGACTGAGCTTGTGCTGCGGCCAGGATTTGGAGAAAGTGGCGTTGGAGCGCAGCTCGCGCGTCAACCGCGTCGACAGGTTGGTGGACAGATCCTGATAAAAACTTTTATCGCTGACAAAGTAGCCGTTGGCGCTGAAACGGGTGTTGGCGTCGAACTCTTGGCTGTGGCGCACGGTCAAATCCCAGCGCCACAGCCAAGAGTTCGAC
>JAKJDB010000031.1 GCA_022706175.1 Candidatus Zhuqueibacterota bacterium
GAAACGGGCATGTCGGCGCCGAAGAGGATGCGATCCTGGTAAGCGATAAAAAAATCGCGACTGCAGTAAGGCTGGCGGCCCAGTTCATCGATACGGGCGGAGAAATCGATATAGACGTTGGGGAATGTATCGAGCAGTCGGGCCACAGCGCTCAAATCCTCAGGAAGGTTGGCGACGTGGGGCAGGATGAAAGTGGTCTGGGGAAACCGAGCGATCACCGTGTTTCGTTGTTCGAGTAACTCGGTTTTAGAAAACCGGGAACCATAAAAGCTCCATGACGGGAACTCTTGCAGCGTCTGATAATGTTCGTTTTCCTGATCCGCCGGCAGAAAAAAACCCTTTGGATCAGACACGTGGATCAGAACCGGCAGACGGCGTGCGGCCGCGTGTCGCCAGATCGGATCCAGCCGGGGGTCATCGATTCGAACCAGGGAGCCGGTTGTATCCACAAAGCGCAATCCCAACTCTTTGGTGATTTTAAGCCCGCGGGCGCCCAGGGCCACATCCTCATCCAGGCGGTGGATGCATGCTTCGGCAAAATCGTTTGATTTGATCAATACAAAATCCCGCCACTGAGCGAAATCCGCCATGGTAAAAGCCGTAAAACGGCTTGGGTAACGGGCCATGTGGTGATGGGCGAAATTCGAAAAATCGACCCGTTGGATGGTATAGGCGTTGTCCACATAGGGCAGAACCGCATTGCCGCTGACGTTGTTGAAAACAGCCACTCCGACCTCATCCATCACCTGCACAAGATCAGCGCCGTCCATGGCGGCAAACAGATGGTTATGGAAATCCACCACAGGATATCTGGCTTTTTCCGGAATATGCGATTCAGCATTCAGCAAAGTGGATGCATTGGCAACAGAAAAATTGATCAACTCCTTATGGATCATCAGCGTCCTTTGATCCTGTCATTGCTCCAACAAATTCACTGTACGAATGGGCTCACCGGGCTTTAAAGGAACCCGTATGGTTTTTATCTCCGCCGGCTGCAGGTCCACGGTAGAACCGACTGACGCCGGCGACAAAGACAAGGGGACCGAACAGGACGTCCCGTTCATTTCCACGCATCGAAAAATGAGCGACTTTTCATCTTCCGCCATCTTGATGCTGGTGATCCCCGCCGCCTCTGACGGAAACGAGACCAGAGACTGCATGAGCGGCCAATCGCCCTCGTGCTGAGTGGTGAGCAGGACCTGCGGGCTTTGCAGATAAGCGATGGCGCGTTGACTGACGCATGCGCCGCGCCAGTCGCCGTCGTGCGGCATGAGCAGATAGGTAAACTCGTGCAGACCCTGTTCCATCCAGCGCACATGATCGGTGGGATGAACGACTTCCGGGTTATGGTGCGACCAGGCCGTACTATGCAGCACCGTGATCCGCATGTCTCCTTGTTTGACCTGATAGCCGCAGGCGAAATTGTTGATCAGCGCTAGGCCGAATGCGCCTTTGCCGTCTTTGCCGCTGAGATCCAGCCAGTTACCCCCAGGTTCCTCCTCGCCGCTCATCGGCCGCTGGATGAATCCGTAGGGGATCGAATAGGTCAGTTGTCCGTCTTTAAGCGCCGTAGGAAAGGATAACTGAAACACACGCGCTTTTTCTTTCCAGTCCAGGGTCACACGACAGGTCATTTCGGACGAATGGGCACTGAGAGAGAACTCTTGGGCCAGAGTGGATGAGCCGAACCGGCTGTTTATGATAATACGCCCGCGTTCCGGTCCGGGTTCCACCAAGCGTATGTCGGCGTTACCGAATCGGCCGATCTCCTGATCATAACTGACGATGCGATGTCCCCAGGTGTCATCCCAATCGTTCAGAACAACACCGCAGCCGGCTGGGCCGGTGAGCAGCTCGCGTCCGGATTTTTTATCAAAATATGAAGAGATCGTGCCTTTTAAAGTATCAAAAGAGATTCTCACCCAGTCATTTTCCAGACAGGAGGTCGAGGCGATGACCCGCTTGGTTGCAGACACGTCGGCCGCTTTGGCGAAATCAAGGCGAAAGACCTGATACCCCAACGGGGGCAGATCCGCTTGAAACACCAGCCGAATGCGGCTGTTCACTTTGACCGCAGCCGTGGGCAGCTGCTGATATGGGATCGGCTCTCCTTTGGCATCGCGCAACGTCGGCGCGATTCGGCGATCCAATCGTTGCATTTCGATCTCGATGGGCGCCTGCACGGGCCAGGAACAGGGATTGAACACCAGGAACGGCGTGCTTGCAGGATAGCGCGCATCCAAAGTTGCGACCTGAGAGGTTAGAGCGTTCAGGGCGTACGTCAGCACCTCCCGGGCCACTGAGCTGCTGTAGCCGTAATCATTCCGGCTGTCCTCGTACGCCTGTTCAATGGAGCTGCCGGCCAGGATATCGTGAAACTGATTGAAAAGAACTTTTTTCCAGGCCGTGCGCAGCGTTTCGGCTGGATAAGGGGCTCGACAGTACAGAGAAGCCAGACTGGCGGCTTTTTCCGCGACCAATAAATTTGTCTCTGCCGTCCGGTTCCACAATTTTACTTGCGAACAAGCCGAGTAACAGCCACGGGCATGATGCTGCAGTTCTTCGTTCACAGTGGGGACGTCGATTTGTTGTTTGCGAAAATCATTCACATAGGTTTCCAGACTGCTGAACCGTATGGTGGGATAAGCGTCCCGTTTCAAGGATTCGATCTCTTCGATGGTCGCGATGGTGGGTCCGCCGCCATGGTTGCCTACTCCATAAAAAACGGCAAGCTGATGGGCCTTGGGCAGAAAAGTCTTGAACCGCTGGTTAGAGCTCTGCAGACGGCTTTCAATATCACCCTCTTTGGCGGTATACGCCTCGATGATGGAAAACGTCAACAGTCGGCTTCCATCCTGACCTTGCCATTGAAAGACCGGAGCAGGAAGATCCGGCTTTTCATTCAACTCGGGACGCAGGTAAAAATAGCAATCCAAGCCTTGTTTGCACAAGATCTGCGGTAACGACCACGGGTGGCCGAAAGTATCCGGCGCAAAACCGATCGTGGCGGTGCGGCCGAAATGTTTGAGGAAAAAATGCTGCCCATACAACCCCTGGCGCACATGGGACTCTCCGCCGGGACAGTTGGCGTCCGATTCCACCCACCATCCACTGACCAGATTCCAACGTCCCTCCTGCACGCGTTGTTGAATCTCGGCGAACATCTGCGGATCGGCCTGAAGAACCCATTCGTAAAATTGAGCCGAACTGACCACCATCGCCACATCGGGGTAGGTCTTCATCCTGTCCAACGCTGATCGAAACGTGGCGAGCACCTCAGCAAATCCTTCATCCTTGGTCCAACGCCACACGGGATCGATGTGCGCGTGGCCGATCATATAAAATTGATTGCGCGTTTCAGCTGGATGCGAGCTGGAAATGGGCGCCGCGAGACCGGCCGGCGCGCAGGCAACCAGTACACAGTAAAACAGATTTCTCAACACGCGTGACATCTTTTATTCTCCCTTGTATTGATCGTTTTCACTTTTGTTGACTGCAAGGAACGGCAAAGCCTCTCACGGTAAAAATCAATCCACGCCCCAGCGGGTGTTGGGCGCTGGGCCCATAGAATACACCAGTTCGCCGCCGGAGACGATCTCCTGATAGGTCAATTGGCACCGGTTCAGCGGCCGGCCGTTCAAGGTTGCAGATTGAATGTATTTGTTTTGATCTGACAGATTGCGGGCACGAATAGTAAAACGTTTCCCGGACCGCAGGGACGGATTCGTATGGATCACGCTCTGATCGAACAGAGGCGAAGTCAACTGAAACACAGGCTCACCGACACAGATCTGATATAATCCCAGGGATGCCAGCACGTACCAGGCGGACATGGTGCCGCAGTCGTCATCCATCTCATAGAGAAAGCTGGCCGGCTGCGCTTTGTAGATACGGCCTTCATAGGGCTCTTTATAAAATCCATGGCTGCCGTAGATCTGCCGCATGGATCCGGTCAGGATGCGCTGAACGAGCTCTTGCGTACGCCAAGGGGCGCCCGCCGGATTGTAGAGAAAGGAGACATGCAGGTCCTGTTCGTTATTGTGGTTGTACAGATCGTTGGCAAAGAAAAAATCAAGGTCTTCGATGAAACGCTCACGGCCGCCGCACAGTTCTATCAGACCGGGAATGTCGTGCAGCACAAACCATCGCCATTGCCACATGGTCGCTTCGTACACATAGGTTTCATCGATCACCCGCGGATCGGGAAACCGCAGCCAGGCCCCGTCCGCTGCGCGGGCGCGGAAAAATCGAATCTGCGGATCCCAGACGTTGCGATAGAAAAGCGCCCGCTTGGCGAACAGCTGGTGTTCTTCGGCTTTTCCCAGAGATTGCGCCATTCGCGCAACACACCAGCTGTCATAACAATTCTCCAGCGTTCGATCAGGCCGCCGCGGCATATAACCAAGACGATGGTACTCTTCATAGATCGCCTTCATGGCAGAATCGCTCATCATGGTTTTATCGCCTGTGGTGGCATTGTTGAACTCGGCGCGGAACTCATAGGCGTCGCGCCGCATGCCCTGGTACGCTTTCTCCAAATCGAAGGCCCGCAATCCCTTAAAATAAGCGTCCGCGATGACGGCCACCGTGTGCTCCCGCCGCGTCGTCGGATACGGCCAGTAGCGTCCGCCCTGGTCATAGATCAGGACAAATGATCGGACGATGTCCTGCAGCACCTGGGGCTGAATCAAGGACAACAACGGATATTTAGTGCGGAAGGTATCCCACAGCGAGTAAGCGTCATAGTAAGGAAACGAGATACGATGCACCGCGTTGTCGGTACCCCGATACTCGCCATCGACATCCGCCGCGCGAACCGGCATGTGACAGGAATGGTACAACGCGGTGTAAAAGAGCTGCTTCCTCTCCTCGGTGCCGGAAACCTGCACCGTCTTCAACAGATCATTCCACGATTTGCGCATCGATCGGCGCACTCGCTGAAAATTCCACTCCGGCATCTCTGCACGATAATTGGCGCACGCTTTAGTGCTGCTGACCGTGGAAAGCCCTGATTTGATCATCAGCGTCGATGGACGGTGAGAGGGAAAATCAAGGACCACGGCCAGACCGGGGCCACGAAGGTTCCCTGTATCGTTCTGCAAGACACCATCCTGGTAGACATGATAGTCGCTGCACGGCCGATTCCACTCGGCGCAAAAATAGAGGGTATAGCTGTCCAGGCTGCCGCAAATGTGTTGACCGGTTACATAACCCTCAATATGAGAGTGGTCCAGCCCGGTGATCGCCGCCTCGCGGACTTGAGTAAAGCCGCGGCTGAGGTCCACCAGCACATGCACGCTGTCGCCGGCCGGGAACCGGTAGCGCTGCAGACCGCCATGAGGGGTGACTGTGAGCTCGCAGCGAATTCGCGGATCGATCAGGTCAACCCGATAATAGCCGGGCTCTGCCTTTTCACTCTGCTTATCGTAAGCCGCTGCATAGTCAGCGGGATTCAGTTGCGGCTGACCGGTAAATGGGAGAAACAGAATATTGCCGCCAGAGCCAGAGCAGCCGGTTCCGCCCAGACGGACGTGGCTGAACCCCATCAAACGGGTGTCCTCATAGTTGTACCCGGAATGCGCTTTATGATCGAATCCGCTGGGGTAACTGTCAGGGCTCAGCTGAATCATGCCGAAGGGCGCCACAGGTCCGGGAAATAATTGGCCATGATCCCCGGATGTATTGAAAAAAGGCTGAACATAGTCCACCGGCTGTTTCCCTGCGGCAGAAACAGGGGCAACGCAGCTCATCAGCAGCGTAAGCGACCAGATCAAGGTAAGGGCCGAAAAAGACCAGCAGCAGTTCTCACCGTCCACTGGGTGCGGTCGCCGATTTCCGTTGACGATATTCACGGTATTTTTCCTCCCTCTCATGACGCAGCAGGGCCGGGTTATCCAGAGATTCGGATTGGATGACGGCTTTCCAGTTAAACTCTTTGTCAAAAGGATCCAGCGCTTTTTGCGCATCGAACACTCGCACGTCCACAGGCAAAGCCTTGTAGGGCGTTAGATTCACCAGGGTATCAGCAAAGCAATCGGCGAGATCCGTGGCACAGGCGTCGTAGAGGTTCAGCGGCGGCAGATCGAGAATGAGAAAAATGGTTTTTATGATGCTCGGCATACTCGTATGCTCGGAGGAGATATAACCCGGTTTGGCATATGGGCTGATCACCAGCAGGATGCTGCGGTGGGCGTCGACATGGTCCAAACCGCCCTGGGCGTCGTCCTCGGTAATAAAGATGGCCATTTCAGGCCAATAAGGGCTGTGCGACAACAATTCGATGACACGGCCAAGCGCAAGATCATTATCGCTCATATAAGAGGCGTGGAACGGATAGCCGTCCTTGGGACGAGGATCACTGGCATGGTCGTTAGGCAGCATCATAGTGATCACCTGTGGAAACGGTTGCTGGCCGCTGGCCCAGCGTCTTTGAAATTCCTCCTCAAACATATCGACGCGAAATTGATCAGGGATGTTCATGTTGAACGTCGCAAACTGACGCGAGGTGTTGTCAAACAACGGTTTGGGCATCGGATAGTTGGCGGCCAGGCGAATACCGGTGTATTTATCGCGCTGCTCTTCATAGCCGGCGGCAAATTCAAATCCCAGTCCAAAGTTGGCGAAACGGATGCCATGCCGGTCGAAATGTTCCCAGATGGCGCCTCCTTCGTTATAGTCCTCCGGATAGATGGCGCCGGAAGCGCCGGGAAAACCCAGACGGCCTTTGGCGTCCAAGGATTGATGCCGTTTCCCTTTGCCATAATGGGCAGAGGTGGAGGTCTCGACCCATTGATTAGGATAGGTGTTCACCAGCCAGCGGTGGCCGTCGGCAGAATGGTCCGAATCACAATAAAAATTGTCGCTCATGCTGAATCGTTCGGCAAGGGCGATATGGTTCGGCATGGCGAGACAGCTGTCTACGCGTTTACCGGTATTTTCATTTACCACATCGCGGTACACTCCATACAAACTGAGATCCGGATCGCCTTTGCCCTTAGCCACGGCGCCGAACACTTCATCATAGGTGCGGTTTTCTTTGGTGATATAGACGATATGCTTGATGGGGCTTTTATACAGACCGGTTATGGGCGGCACAGGATTTTTCTTTGCACCACGGAAAGAATGCAGGGCGGTGCGGCGAACATTATTGTCCAATACCTGTTGGGTGTATCGTTTCAATTCACGGTCCGTAGGCGCTGGAAAAATGGTCACCAGACCACGCATCAAATGGCCGATGTTTTGGGAATCCTCCGGATCATGATTCGCACCGGCGTTTGGGCCGGCGCCCAACCCCTTGGCACTGGCGACGTACAGAGTTTTACCATCTCTGGAGACGGCCAGTTTGCTGGGAAACCAACCCGTCGGTATCTGTCCCAACACCACATGGGAGCGTGCGTCAATTACGGCAACCGCATTAATTCCGGATTCGGCCACATACAACCGATCCTCTTTCGGACTCAAACACAGGCCAAAGGGTAAAACGCCCCGCAGATGTTTGAGATCAGCATGCAGCGCGAGATCGATATCTTTGACGATCTCTCCGTTCTCCGCGTTCAGCACAGTGATACAGTCGTTGTTGCCGTTGCTGACATAGACATAGCGTTCACCCGCAGTAATGGAGTTGGGGCCGCTGCCGCCGATGGTGGTGTACTCCTCCAGTTTTTCGCCGACCAGATGGCCTGTCTTGACCCGGGCGATCACTCTGGCCTGAGCAGGATCAGCCACATCCACTGTCCAAACGGAGAAGGACTCTGACGTGTTGGGATCGCCCAAACCGGGCACGGTTTTCCCCTCACAGACGGTTCCGTCGAGCGCCTCCTGCGATGGAAATCCGAAAGGCGGAAAGGTCACAGTGGTCTCCACCGGCTTTTCCGGATTATAACCCTGGATGGTTTTATATTCGAACATGCCGACATTGGCGACATAAATTTTGGACTCATCTTTGGATAGGGCGACGCCGAACGGGTAGCGGCCCACTTGCACATTGCACAACACCTGGCGCTTGACCACATCGATCACAACGAGACGAAAATTGGCCTGATCCACAACGTATAAAAGGGTTCCAGCCCGATTTAGGACCAGTTCACCCAGGTAGGCCTCCTTGAATTCACCATCGGCAAACCGGCCGTTTGTAGAGATGGCATCGATCCGTTGGGCAGAGTCCAGATCAAACAGCAGTATTTCACCGCTTCCGCCTGAGGAGGCATAGACCGTTCGATTGTCCGGAGAGACCGCCAACCCCATGAAAACCGTTTCAAGTGTTTCTTTAGAATCCTGCTCTTTTCGCTCTATCTGTCGCACGTTGGGCTGATCGCTGCGGTAGTTTCGAATAATGGAGAGAGAAAAGGGAAAAGTGCCGCTGTTGGAGGTGATGATGGTTGTTTCATCAGGGCTCAGAGTCAATCCATAGGGGTGCGGCGCCACCCGAATGCTTTTGCCTGCCGGCGTCACCAGCCTGCCGTTGGGAAGCACCGCGGAATGATCGGCACTGATTTGCGCGTATTTTTTATCAGCCGGCGCAGAGAGGACATAGCGGGGCTCTTGTCCTGTTTGCCGGCAGTGGCACAAGAATAGAACCGTTACAGCGAAAGCAGCGATTTTGTTTCTGATCATTATACTTTCCCAGCGATTAATCAACGGCTTTAACCCGCCACAAAGAGGCGGAAATGATTAACGAGAGCACAGAGGCGGCGATCCAAAAGTAGATCGCCTGGGTAAAATCATAGTGGCGTACGCCGTCGATCATTGTGAGGTTTTTGTTGATCAAGTGACCGCTGACCCTTTCCTGCAGAGCGGCGCCGAGGTAGCTGAACACACCGACAAATCCCATGGCAGCGCCGGCGATGCGTTTGGGGGCAATATCAACGGCAAACAAACCGCCCAATGACGCCATCAGGCCGCTCAGGGTAAAACCATACACAGCAAAGGCCGCTGTCAGCAGCCAGGTTTGATGCTGAGCAGCGGTAAAAATCACGATCAGAGCGATCACTTCCAACAGGCCATACAACACATTGACCGGCGGCCGCCGGGCGTTAAAAAACTTGTCGGAAACAAAGCCGAACACCACGCAGCCGAAAATGCCGGCAACGGTATTAACCCCCATGATGCTGCCGGCTTCCAACAGAGAATAGCCTTTGGCCTCCTGCAGGTACAACACCCCCCAGCTGTTGATGGCATAGCGTGAAACGTACATGCAGGCGCTGGCCGCTCCGACCGCCCAGATGGCCGGCATTTTCAGAATGCTCAATTGCAGTTTTCCGATCGAAGCGGATCCATGCGCAAGGTTTTTTTCAGGAGGCACGCCGTCTTTGCGCCATACAGAAACCGGCGGCAATCCCATGGTTTCCGGCCGATCTTGCAAAGTAAAAAAGAGCACCGAGGAAACAGCCAGGCAGCATAGGCCTGGGGCGATAAATCCGGCACGCCAGGAAAAAGCGCTCACCAGTGCGGCGACCAGGACAAAGGTCAGAGTCTCGCCGATAGAGTGCGAGGCATTCCAAATGCCGTAATAGCGTCCACGCTCGTTGTTGCTGAACCAGTTGGAGAGCCCGACGATGCTGGCGGGAGCCCCGAATCCCTGAAACCAGCCGTTCAATCCCCACAGAACCACCCACAGCCATAGGTACGGAGAGAGTCCCATCACGATATTGATGAGCGCAGAGACCAGCAGGCCAAAGGGCAAAAAACGTTTAATGTTGGTATGATCGGTGAGAAATCCGTTGATCAACTTGCCGGCGGCATAGCCGTAAAATGTTGCTGAACCGATCACACCCAGATCGACGGGGGTAAAGAGGCCGGCATCGATAAGCGGTTTTTTGACGATGGATAGGCCCAGCCGGCAGGTGTAGTAAAAAGCATACCCCAAAGTAATCGAAAGCATCAGAGCGGTGCGCTTTTTTCGATACAACCGATCGATGGTCTTCTGGTCTTGAATGAGCGGCTGATCGAGGCCGCGGGCGAAAAATTTCAGCATGATGAGCATCTCGTCTATATAGTATAGCGAAAAAATCGGCCACTTGAAAAAACAGACGACAGGATACAAAAGAACGAAGGTTCAACTTACCACGTGAGCCTGGCCATAACCGGATAATGGTCGCTGGGATATCGGCCGTTCTTCTGATAGTGAATGATCTCTGTCTCTTGAACTTTAAATGGGTCGGTGCATAGTATCCAATCGATGCGTCTGTTGTCCTGTATGTCTTTAAAACTATGCGCCGTACCAGCGTTGACTTCTGGTTTATTCAGAGCTTGCCAGGTATCGATGAAGAAGCGTGATCCTGCCTTGGCGCCTGCGCTTGAGCACAGCCGGCGATGGGTCTCCGAGTCGGGCGTCAAATTAAAATCACCGGTGAACAGGGTCGGCAAATCCGCAGCGATCTCGTGCCATTTATCGATGACCAGCTGCGTCGTCCGGCTGACATAGGGCTCGCCCCCATGGAAATGAGTGTTCATGAAGACGAATGAGCGGCCGGTGCGGCGTGATCGGAACCGGCCCCAGGTGGTGATCCGGGGCAGACTATTTCCCCAACTGATGCTGGCAGGCTCATCCGGCCGCTCGCTGTGCCAATAGGTTCCCTCATCCAAGAGCTCGAAAGCGCTTCGATTATAAAAGATTCGGCAGGATTCGCCGTCCAGGCTTTCCTGCGGACGTTCTGGGATCTCTTTGCCGAAATATCGTCCTTGGCCGATAACCGACCATTGTGGAAACTCGCTTTGAATCGCTTGAATCTGAAAGGGCAGGGCTTCCTGTGTGGCGAGAAAATCAGGATGCACCTTGCGAATGCACTCCATCAGAATGGCCTGCCTCAGTTCCCAGCGATTTTCACCGTCTTTGGCAGTTCCATAGCGTACATTAAAGGTCATTACGGTAATTTCATCCGAAGCGGCATGTGATTTGAGCGAAGAGCAATGACAAAAAAGCAGTGCAAGGCTGATGAGGAGAAAAATCTTTTTCATCGTGGGTCCGATCATAATTGCTGCAAGAATAGTTCTGCGAGGTCCGCAAAATCCTGGCGACCTTTAAAAGGACCTGGTAGCGTGCCTCGGCGTTTCTCAGGATCCGTAGCGCGTTTCCGCCAGCACCTTGCGCAGCCGGTCTGGATAATTGGTGATGATGCCGTCGACTCCGAGTGCGAGAAGATCGCGCATTTTCTCTTCATCATTGACGGTCCAGACATGTATCTGCTTGCCGGCCTTGCGCGCCTTGGCGACAAACTCTTTATTCACAGCCGAAAAGCGGACGCTGAGAATCGGCCATGGCCCGGCAAAAACATCGGCCTTGGTGGTCTCGGAAAAAATCAACCCGGCTGGCAGATCCGGCGCCAATTCGATCACTTTTTCCACCGTCGCCTGATCAAAGGAGGTGATCATACACTCCTTATCAAAGTCCTCCTGACGAATGATTTCGATCACCTTGGCCGCCACCAGAGGCTCTTCACGGGTGATTTTCACTTCAATGTTTAATTTCATTTTACCCTTGACCAAACGCATGACCTCCTGTAGAGTGGGTATCTTCTCGCCGGCAAATTCAGGTCCAAACCAGGAGCCGGCATCAAAGGCCTTGAGCTGCTCGACCGTATAATCCCGCACCGCACCCGGCTGCCCGGTGGTGCGCCGCAGCGAATCGTCATGAGAAAGAACCACCACGCCGTCCTTGCTCAGCCGAACGTCCAGCTCGGAATAGTCAGAGCCCTGTTCAATGGCTTTGCTGAATGCAGCCAAGGTATTCTCCGGCGCCCAGCCGGACGCACCGCGATGCGCGGTCACGTAAAAAGGGGCCGATGCCGGTTGGGAAGTGCATGCACAGAACATACAAGCGGCTGTTGCCAGCCATCCAGCCATTTTAATAAATCTCATGATAGGCGTCCTCCGCTGTTATGTAACAAGGAATATATTGCAAGTTAATTAAAATTGCAACCGCTAAAATGACAGAGCGCCTCAACTGGTCCAAGACAGGAGTCGTTCAAGGGTTCGGCGGACAATAACGTCATGCTGGCCCGTGCTGGGAAAGAATTCGCAACCCAGGGTTCCGCCGTATCCGACGCGTTTGAGCAGGCGAATGATCTTTTCATAAGGAATATGGCCGATCCCCGGCTCGGTGCGGCCGGGCAGGTCCGCAAGATGAAAATAGCCGATGGCATCCAAATTCTCTTCGATGTCCTTGCACACATCCTCTCCCATCACCGACATGTGGTAAATATCATACAGCACCCGCAATCGGGGATGATGCAATTGCCGAATAATGTCAAAAGACA
>JAKJDB010000644.1 GCA_022706175.1 Candidatus Zhuqueibacterota bacterium
CGGTGACCGTGTTCCACCGCTGGATCGAGAATGGAATCGTGGTGTTTGAAAAAAAGATGATCGTGCACGGCAAAAAGATACGGGTGTGGAGCCGACGGCAGATGCACCGGAAACAATCCGGCGACTGGCGCGTTGAAATTGTCAGCGAAGGGGGAGTGGTTTTAGGCAATGTCCTTTTCAAGATTTGGTGAACCCTTTTACCCCCAACGTTATCTAATAGAAAGACCTTTATAGATAGGAGGTATCCAATGTTTACCATGAGCGACATGATGTTGTTGCTGCCGGCTTTGATCCTGAGCGTCTATGCCCAGTGGAAAGTGAGCAGCACGTTCAAGAAGATGAGCGAACGCCGGGCTGCCTCCGGCATGACCGGCGCACAGGTGGCGCGCATGCTTTTGCAGCGCAACGGCATCGATGATGTCAAAGTCGAGACCGTGCCGGGGTCGCTCTCCGATCATTACGATCCGACGCAAAAAGTGCTGCGTCTTTCAGAACCGGTGTACGATTCCAATTCGTTGGCCGCTCTGGGCGTAGCGGCGCATGAAACCGGTCACGCCATTCAACACCACACCGCCTATTCCGCTCTCTCGCTGCGCAGCGCTATTCTGCCGGTGGCCAACATCGGTTCCAAGCTGGCCATTCCCCTCTTTCTCGGCGGCATGCTGATGCGCATGGACATTCTCATCACCATCGGCATCGTGATGTTCCTCGGCGCCGTCGCGTTCACGCTGGTGACGTTACCGGTCGAGTTCAATGCCAGCCGCCGCGCCATGGCGCAGTTAACCAGCGGAGGCTTTTTACGCAACGATGAGATTCAGGGCGCCAAGAGCGTCCTGGACGCTGCCGCCCTGACCTATGTGGCGGCCGCTGCCATGGCGGTGGTGCAGCTGATCCGGTTGATCATGATCCGTAACCACGATTAATGATGAGCGCCCCCTTTTTATCGTGAGATGAATGGAGCGTTTATCTTGATAAAGGTACTATGAACCGCCTGCAAACGATTATGCTGTTACAATCATGTGAGTATGACAATTTTTGCCAATTTATGCCAATATGGCAAAAGTTATCATTTAAGCTTTTTCTCCTAAGCTTTTATATCTAAAATGTTTAATCTTTGTTCTACGCTTTGGCACAGTGATTGCTTTATAATATCGGGATAAAAAAAGTGTGCGCAAATGAACAAAGATTACTATAAAATATTGGGGCTTGATGAAAAAGCCGGGGCAGAGGAGATCAAGAAGGCCTACCGGGTTTTAGCCAAAAAGCATCATCCGGACGCTCATCCGAACGACAAAAAGGCGGAGGAGCGGTTCAAAGAGATATCTGAAGCCTATTCGGTTTTGAGCGATGAGAAGAAGCGGGCACAGTATGATCAGATGCGCCGGTTGGGGGCCACTGATTTCAGCGGCTTTGATTATCGGTCGCGCTCCGGGGCCGGCGGGCATGGGTCCTACAGCTTTGACGATTTTAACCTCAGTGACATTTTCTCGCAATTTTTCAACCAGTCCCACGGCAGTGGTTTTTCCGCCATGCCGGAGGAACTGGACCTGCAGGCAGAGATCACGGTGCCGTTTGAAACCGCGCTGCGCGGCGGCAAGCAGATGGTGACCCTGCAGGGAGAGCGCAGTAAAAAAATTGCGGTGACCATTCCGGCCGGCATCGAAGACGGCAAACGGATCCGGCTTTCGGGCCAGGGCCGCGTTTCAGCCAGCGGACGTCAGCGCGGCGATCTGTTCATCACCATTCATGTTCAACCCCATCCCCGTTTTCGGCGTCAGGGGCTGGATGTGTATTCCACCGCGGTGATCAATGTGGTGCAGGCTTTGCTTGGCTCCAGCATTCTGGTGCCCACTGTGTACGGACAGACGGTGGAGATAAAAATTCCGGCCGGCACTCAGAACGACAGGCTGTTCAAGCTGAGGGGGTTGGGCGTTAAAACCGCGCAAGCCACGGGCGATTTTTACGTGTCGGTTCGTGTCGATATACCGGCGGTGACTTTACCGACGGCGAAAGAAACGCTGAAAAAATTCGCCGGTCAAATGGGCTTGAATTATTAGAGCGGAACCTGGTCGTTTTTGTCTCGTTCAATCTCCGTTCCCTTAACCGAACGGATAGATGATGAAAGGAAATGTCATGAAAAGCAGAAAGAATATCGTGCTATTGTTTCTCGGCGTGTTTATCGGAATGACCGCCATGCTGGTGCTGTCGGCCAATTTCAGCGGACTGGTTGGAGAGGTTGCCGCCAGCCGCAATCCGGTGCCGCTGGGCGCCAATGCGCCGGTGCCGGAGGAGCTGGAGGGGCTGCAGAATCTGAGCAAGGCGTTTGTCCGTGTCGCCCAGATCGCCAACCCGGCGGTGGTGACCATCAACAGCACTCAGACCGTCAAACAGCCCAGCCATCCGTTTTTAAATGATCCTTTTTTCCGTCAGTTTTTCGATCTTCCGGAGGGCAGCCAGGAACGGGTCATGCGCGGTCTGGGATCGGGTGTGATCGTCAACCCGGATGGCTATATTCTCACCAACAATCATGTGATCAGCGATGCGGATGAGATCACGGTCACCATCGATCGTAAAGAATATACAGCCAAGGTTGTCGGCAAGGACCCGGGCAGCGATGTGGCGG
>JAKJDB010000645.1 GCA_022706175.1 Candidatus Zhuqueibacterota bacterium
TTCAGCAGCAGGGCTTCGGGATCCGGATCCCCCCCGCCGTTGATCTGGACGAAAATATCCACATCGCCGTCGTTATCGAAATCAGCCAGGTTGCAACTGGCCTGATGAGGCCTGGTGAACAGATCGAGGGACACTTCCTGGCTGGCGTCGACAAAGGTTCCCCCCACGTTCTTGAACAGCTGCGACCCGCCGAGAAACTTGACGAAATCCATATCGCCGTCGTTGTCATAATCCAGCCACTCATGGAACCACATGGTCGGGCCCGGCGTAAATCCGACCGATTGCGACACTTCGGTGAAATGGCCGCTGTCGTTGCGGAACAGCAGGTACCCGCAGTTCAAATCAGGATCGCCGTCGTTGTCATAATCCACCCACTGCATGCGGCCGGTGTAATAGCCGCGGTCGCCGTCCGCGCCGGTCGGCAGTACGTTTTTCAATCCCACCTCATTGGCGATATTGACAAACTTGGTGAGGTCGTTGCGATAAAAAATCAGGCTGGTGTTGTTGGTTTGGTTGACCACCACATCGTTGTCGCCGTCACGATCGAAATCGATCCAGGAGCTCATTTCGTAGCCATAGACGGAAAAGAAGCCGGGCGCGCTGCTGGTAATGCCCATGGCCGCCGTGATGTCGGTGAAAACGTTATTATCGTTGCGGAACAGATGATGCGTTTTATCCGTGCCGAGGAAAAGATCGCGATCACCGTCGTTGTCGAAATCAACATACACAGGCGTGCGGTTGGCATTGCCGGCGGATTCAATAGCGATCAGCTGCGGGGAGTTGGCGGAGATGTCGGTAAACACCCCGTTGAAATTCAGATAGACTTGACTTCCGGCTGCGCCACGCCATTTGACGTTGTTGACATCCGGCCAGCCGTTGCGGTCGATGTCCGCCACCGTACATCCCCAGCGATCATAGGGAACGACCGGGATGCCCAGGGCCGTCCGGTCCGCCACCTCAAAAAGCGGAATGTCCAGATCCTGAGCCATCGCGCTTATGGAACAGAAAATCATAAGGATGAGAAAAAACCGTCGAGCCGGCATATGATCCTCCTTAACCTGCAATTGGTTAGTTTCTATGAAATATACACTTTTTTCGAGCACAAGACCTACTTATTTTACCCACTTTCGGTTAACGCCTTTTCCGGGCGTCTGTCCGGCGTGGACGACGGCCATGCATCGGCCCCAACAAGCTCGAGTGCCTCTTCACGTTAACGGATAAACAGCATTTTCTTGGTCAGGGTGGTTTGCGTCATGGATAATGTATACCAATAAACGCCGCTGGGCAACAACCGGTTCATGTCATCACATCCACGCCATATAGTGGAGTGAGCGCCCGCTGCTTGTTTGCCGTTCACCAGAGTGGCGACCTTTTGTCCGGTCAGGGTGAACACCTCCAAGCGCACCGGACCGGCATACGGCAAGGTGTATTCAATCATAGTCGACGGATTGAACGGATTGGGAAAATTTTGCGCCAGCTGAAAAGTCGCCGGCTTGTCGACATCACGTTCCACCGCACTTGTGCCGGCGAGCTCGGTGATTTTATGATACTGGTTGATGGCCAGATTCTTAAACACCTCCACATCCCCCCGCGGCCAGCGGATCACCAGCGAATCGATGCTGGTCGCCTGACCGATGCCGAAATGCACGTAAGGATGCTGCTGTATCTTCCAGGTGGTTGCGCTTTTTGTATAGCGGGTGTACTGTTTGCCGCCGGCATAGAGCCACACCCAGGAGCCGAAGGCGTCCTTGTTCGACTTGGTGCCCCACAGATCAAAACCGACCCAGTTGTTGGCCGGTTCCGTGCCGAGATTGCGATATAAAATGGCGCCGTACTCGGCGGAAGAGATAAAAACATCCAGACGGCCGTCCATGTCATAATCGATCAGCACGGATCCCTTGCGATCGCCGGTTTTGGTAAAGCCGACGTAACTGCCGACATCGACAAAAAAACGTTGACCGGTTTCATCCACATCGTTCAGCAACAGGGCTTCCAGGTCGGTGCCCAACCAGTCATCGATCTGGACGAACACATCCTCATCGCCGTCATTATCCAAATCGCCCACATTGATGGCGCACTGATTATTCTGCAGAAACATGTCCAGCGCCGTTTCCTGGGTTGCATCGACAAAGCTGCCTCCTTCGTTTTTAAACAATTCGATGTGCACCCCATCGCCTTCCGGCATGTAATCCAGATCGCCGTCCAGATCGTAGTCAAACCAATCGGTGAATTGCAGATCCACGTACTTGGGCGCCAGCCCGATGCTTTTGGCAACTTCGGTAAAATGGCCGTCGTCATTCCTGAATAAAAAATAACCGGCGGAAATATCCGCGTCGCCGTCCATATCATAATCCACCCACTGCAAACGGCCGGTGGTAAAGCCCTGATCGCCGATATGGTCCAGCGTCAATAAATTGGTCAAGCCGACCTGATCGGCAATGTTGGTGAATTTGGCGCCGTCGTTGCGGTAAAAGATATAGCTTTTATTGGAAGTCTGGTTGACCACCGCATCCAGGTCTCCGTCGTTGTCATAGTCGGCCCAGGCGCTCATTTCATAACCATAGATGGAAACGAAACCCGGGACGCTGCTGGTGATGCCCATGGCCGCCGTGATGTCGGTG
>JAKJDB010000646.1 GCA_022706175.1 Candidatus Zhuqueibacterota bacterium
CAGGGCATACGTGAACATGGCAGAACAGGAGGTCTCATGCCAATTTGCCGAATGATCCCCGCGGTCCACCACCTGATACCAGAGGCCGGTCTTTGGATCCTGATAGTTTACCAGTGCAGCTGAGAGCTCTTTGAGGATCTTGACCAATTGCGGCCGCTTCGGATGGCGGGCGTCCAGTTCATCCAGGCCGTCAACCAACGCCATGGCGAACCAGCCGAGCGCGCGGCCCCAGAAACCCGGCGAGGCGCCGGTGACCGGATCAGCCCATACCGGATTTTTCCGCTCATCCCAGCCGTGATAGTACAATCCGCTTTTTCCATCGAACGTGTGTGAAGTGATCAGCTCGATCTGCCGGATCGCTTCATCAGCCCAGTGCGGCTGCTGCACGGCGGCGGCATACTGCAGCAGAAAAGCATCCGCCATATAGATTCCGTCCAGCCACATCTGCCAGGGATACACTAATTTATGCCAGTAGCCTCCATCCGTCGTACGAGGCTGTTTTTGCAGCTGTTCGATCAACTGTTCGCAAGCCCGCCGATAGCGCGCATCGCCGGTTTTTTGATGCATCAGCAGGGCGATCTTGCCCGCCTCGACGTCATCGAGTTTGTACTCTTCCATTTTATATTCTGAGGAGATCAGACGGCCGTTCTGATCGATATACTGATCCAGCCATCTTTGAATATAACGAAGATATTCCTCATTTGGTTCTTTTTCCTGCAGTCGGAAAAGGCCGTGGAGAAAGAATCCGTTGGTATAGGTCCACCCTTTTCCGTACACATCCATGTCCGCAGGATCCGGATAGGTTCGCATGATGGTACGGGCTACAACCTGAGCCCAGGATTCTGTTCGAGGTTTTTGGTGCAATGAGGCGGAGGTCAAATAGGTGATTCGAACAGGCGTCTGCACAGCCTGAGCGTAACGGTCGACATAAGCCTCCCACTCTTTTTGCCGGCTGAAATATCCGCTCTTGTTCCATCCCGCGCCGGCATAATAGCGCACAGCCTGATCCGGCATGGTTTTACCGACAACCAGATGGTTGAGATCCTGCTCGTAAAAATCAACCAGCACCTTTGGATCCAGGATGACGGCACAGCCGAGAGCTCCATGGTCGTCGCGGCTTTCCCATTGGCTCAACCATCCGTGTTGCCGATTGAACGCGACCGCGGCTTGCCAATCCGGATGTTTGGCAACGCCGGCGGCAAAGTGGATCGGCAGCGCTCGACAGGACCGATAGATGCTTTCGATGCGGTTAAAGTGGTGACCGGCGTCGAGACTGATTCGTTTGACCTCGGAAATGGTATCGCCGGCTACCGTCCATGGGTCATACCGCAATTCAAACACCAGCCGGATCGGTCCACTGGCAATACGGCGACAGGATGTAAAATTCCGTGAGACGTGCAGTGACTGGCCGTCCCAAATGCCAGAGCCCCCGCAGCCGCGACTGGAGCCCACGCTGTAGAAGTCCAGACCCTCGCCGGAATCTCGGTGATAAGCCGCATCGCCGGCGGCGTACCATTTATCGATGATCGGATAAGGAACCCGTTTGGCCCAGACATCGATGCCGCTGCTGATCATCTCGCCTTCAAGCGCCGGGCCGTACATGCGAAAGGCGATGCGATCATTTTCCCAGGCAAAGTCATCCTTGCGTTCCGGCACAAAGCGTCCATATAGTCTGCCGGTGCTGCGGCCGGAAGGGATCGTCGTTTTGACGAGGCGGAATGTTTTAAGCGGATCGTCCTTGCCGAAATCGGACTGAAAGAGCAGTTGATCCGGGCGGCCGTCTTCATCCGCATCCAGAATCTGCGTCACCACTTGTTTGCCGGTGTTCAAATCCGTCAGCGAAAAACGATCAGGCTGCAGCCCCGGCAATCGCGCCGAGAGCTCTTTCCAGTTCAATTCGATGGTTTCAAAAATCCGTGCGCTCTTGAGCGGATTGGCCGCAACAAACACGATCTCCTCTTCAGCCGGTGAAGCCCAGATCTGTCCAATCAGTCCCAGCAGGGAAAACAATATATACTTCATACACTCCATCCCGTGCGAGAGTTCAAGCCTTCAAGCGGAACCGGGCCGGCTGATGCCCTATGACCGGGGCCTCCCGCCTGCCATGATATGTGAGTAAAAAGTACGGAGTGCATTCCCCCTCAGATCGGCTGCTTCTCCCCAGCGTGACTGATCTAATGAAAATGCACTCCATAACCCATCCAGGCTCGAACGGTGTAGTCGACGAGAACGGATCGATCAAACCGACCGGCCGTGCGACAGGAGAGCGAAAGGAAAGGAACGATCGCGCCTTTTGCTCTCCTGAGGCAGAACAACACTGTTGAGTCTACTTGACCAGCATCATCTTTCTCACGCTGTTAAAGTTGGCGCTCTCCACGCGATAAAAATAGATGCCGGAGGGTACGGAGGCGCCGCTAAAGGTGAACTGATGGTGACCGGCGGCCAATTTGCCGTCATGCAGCGTGGCGATCACTTTACCCAACAGATCATAGACCTGAATCTTGACCACTCCGTTTTCCGGTGTTGCAAAACGGATGGTGGTGGTTGGGTTAAAGGGATTGGGATAATTCTGCGCCAGGGCATACTCGATCGGCAGGTTGG
>JAKJDB010000032.1 GCA_022706175.1 Candidatus Zhuqueibacterota bacterium
TTCCGGAAAAACCAACAACCTGAGCGCCGGCCTCGGCGTCTCTTTTGCCGATGAACTGATTGACCGGCCGGATTACCCGGCCGCCTATGGCTTGATGGGCTGGACCGCTGAGGATCGCCGCGTTCTGCTCTATGACCGTTATGATATCTGGGAGGTGGATCCGGCGAATAAAGCCGCTGCCCGAATGATCACCAAGGGACGGGGGCGACAGGAACAAACCAGCTACCGTTACCTGACGCTGGATCCGGATGCCAAATTTATCGATAGCGACAAGCCGCTGCTGCTGAAAACGTTTGATTATCGCGACAAATCCGAAGGCTTTTGCAGCAAACGGCTGAGCGACGACGCCGCGCCGCTGCTCCTTTTTCATGCGGCGCAATCCCTGGGCAATCCTATCAAAGCGAAGCAGGCGGAAAGACTGGCCTTTACGCGCTCCACTTTTCGCGAGTTCCCCGATCTGTGGACTGCGGATGTACGGTTCACTCAACCGCTGAGAAGGAGCGACGCCAATCCGCAGCAGGCCGACTATTTATGGGGATCCGTCGAATTGGTCCACTGGCTCTCCAACGACGGTAAACCGTTGCAGGGCCTGCTGTACAAACCGGAAAATTTCGATTCGACCAGGCAATACCCCATGATCGTCTATTTTTATGAGCGCAACGCTGATCTGCTGCACCGGTACTTTGAACCACGGCCCAGCGCTTCCACGGTTTCGCCGGTGTTCTACGCCAGCCGCGGCTATCTCTTTTTTATTCCGGATATCGTCTATGAGGTAGGCTATCCGGGGAAAAGCGCTCTGTCGTGCATCCTTCCCGGAGTTCATGCTCTGATTGGTCGCGGATTTGTCGACCGAAGCCGCATCGGCATTCAGGGGCAGAGCTGGGGCGGATACCAGGTGGCCTATTTGGTTACGCACTCGCATCTGTTTCGCTGCGCCGGCGCCGGCGCACCGGTGAGCAACATGACCAGCGCTTACGGAGGCATTCGTCTGGAATCGGGCCGGGTGCGCCAGTTTCAGTATGAGCGGGAACAAAGCCGCATCGGCGCCACGCTGTGGGAAAAACCGTGGCATTACATTGAAAACTCACCCCTGTTTAAAGTGCCGGATGTCACCACTCCGCTTCTGATCATGCATAACGATAACGACGGCGCCGTTCCCTATCAGCAGGGGATCGAGCTGTTCACCGCTCTGCGCCGGTTGGGCAAACCCGCCTGGCTGCTGGTTTACAACGGCGAAGAACACAATCTCAAAGAGCGCAAAAATCGCAAAGATCTCTCGGTTCGCCTGCAGCAGTTTTTCGATCACTATTTAATGGACGCTCCCATGCCGGTATGGATGAAGACCGGTGTGCCGGCGACCATGAAAAACAAAACATGGGGATTGGAACTGACAAAGTGAACGACTGCCGATGAAATCAAAAGGATCAAAAGTGGCTGTGGCCATGAGCGGCGGCGTGGACAGTTCGGTGGCCGCCGCCTGGCTGCAGAAGCAGGGATACGAGGTCATCGGCGTCACCATGGAACATCTGGACGTTTCCCTGCTGCCTGCGCAGGGTGCGCTCCGCCATCCGTCTCAGCCAGGCCGCGACGCCGCATGCGTCTGCCGGCAGCTGGGCATCGAGCATCATGTGGTGGACCTGCATGCGCTGTTCGAGAAAACGGTCATCAATTATTTTGTCAGCGAATATTCGGCCGGCCGCACGCCCAATCCCTGCGTCCACTGCAATGTGCACATCAAGTGGGGGGCGTTGTGGGAATTCGGCCGCCGCTGTGGAGCCGAATTTTTCGCCACCGGCCATTACTGCCGTGTGCTGACAGATCCGCAGAGCGGCCGTTATTTGCTGCAAAAGGCGGTGCACCTGGCCAAGGATCAATCTTATGCGTTGTGGCGATTGTCGCAGGACCAACTGCGCGACACACTGTTTCCCCTGGGCGAATGGAGCAAAGAGGAGGTCCGGGCCAAAGCACGGGAGTGGCAACTGACCGTGGCCGATAAAAATGAAAGCCAGGAAATCTGTTTTATTCTGGATGACGACTTTCGCCGTTTCCTCGTCGACCGGTTGGCGCGGGCCGGCCACCCTGTTCCTCCAGGTGATTTCGTCGATCGCACGGGCGCTGTGATCGGCCGGCATCGCGGATTTCCTTTTTACACCATCGGTCAGCGCAAGGGGCTGGGGGTCGCCTTGGGGCGGCCGGTGTTTGTCTGCGAGATCGATCCCGTTAACAACCGCATCCGGCTGGGTGACCAGCATGAACTGCTGGCCTTCGGATTGAGAGCGAGTCACACCAACTGGCTGGCCTGGCCGCAGCCGGTTGCCGGTACTGAAGTAGAGGCGCGGATTCGTTACAAGGATCCCGGTTTTGCAGCAACCATAGAGCAGGTGGAAAAGGACGGCGTCATCCTTCAATTTACCCAACCGCGTCCGGCGGTGACGCCGGGACAATCCGTGGTCTTCTATCAGGGGGATAGACTGGTGGGGGGCGGAATCATTGAAGAAGCTTTGCACAGAACTTGAAAACACGCACACACTTGCGCGCCCCAGCGCTCGGCGAACGTTTCACGCTCAAGATTTTTTCAACCACTGCACGAATTCGATGATGTTATGATCCGGATCGGCGAGGTACAGCCATTTCACCTCGCCCGGAATGATCAGAGGGCCTTCGATCAACGGCACCGCTCTTTTCTTCAGGTCAACGACCAGCTCATCCAAATCAGCGCAGCCCAGCGCCAGATGCGGACAAAATGGCGGCGCGACCGGCGGCCGCTCGTAAGTCATCGGTCGATTGTTTGCATCCAACTTTTGCAGCAACTCTAACTTGCCCCCCTCCATCTGCAGATAGGCGAACGCCTCGTGATGCTCCTCATCCAGGGTGCGGAAATTGAAATCGAATTTCAAAACATCGGTATAAAACGCAATCGCCTGATCCAGGTTGCTCACCCGCAAAGCGATATGATCGATAAACGGTTTCATCGCATATCTCCTCGATCCTTTTCATAGGGGATGTCTGGTCTGTCCGGAGCCCAGGACGACGAATTTTTTTGTCGTCAACGCTTCCAAACCCATGGGACCGTAGGCGTGCAGCCGCGTCGTAGAGATGCCGATCTCTGCGCCTAATCCCAATTCACCGCCGTCGGCAAAACGGGACGAGGCATTTACCATCACGGAAGAAGAATTCACCTGCTGAACAAAGCGACGGGCGGTGGTTAAATTTTCCGTAACGATCACTTCGGTGTGATCGGAACCGTGCTGTTCGATATGGGCCACCGCGGCGTTGAAATCCTCCACCACGCGCACCGAGAGGATCAAGTCCAGGTGTTCGGTATCGTAATCCTTATCCTGCGCCGGAAAAGCGGCGGGGATCAGCTCGCAGGTCCTGGGGCATCCGCGCAGTTCAACGTTTTTCTTTTTCAGCGCCTCCTGCGCCATGGGTAAAAAGGCGGCCGCTGCCTGTGCGTGCACCAGCAGAGTTTCCAGTGCATTGCACACGCCCGGACGCGATGTTTTCCCGTCGATCAGCAGACGTAACGCCATGTCGAGATCCGCGTCCTTGTCGACATAGAGATGGCAGATGCCCTTGTAATGCTTGATGACCGGTATTCGGCTGTTCTCGGCGACAAAGCGTATCAATCCCTCTCCACCCCGGGGTATCACCAGATCGATCAGCGAATCCATTCTGAGCAAAGCCGCCATATCCTGCCGGTCGGTTCCCGGCATCAGGGTCACAGCTGCGGCAGGGAGATCGCTCTCCTGTAAAGCCTGTTGCAGCGCGCGCACCACAGCCTGGTTGGAGTTTAGAGCCTCAGAACCACCGCGCAGAATC
The DNA here is from genome assembly GCA_022706175.1 of Candidatus Zhuqueibacterota bacterium. The sequence continues at coordinate 3,823 of JAKJDB010000032.1, forward strand.
ACCGCATTGCCGCTTTTTATGCAAAGCCCGGCAGCGTCGGAGGTTACATTGGGGCGCGACTCATAGATTATGGCGATGACTCCCAGAGGAATCTGCATACGGCAGACGCGCAGACCATTGGGGCGTATCCAGGACTCAGACGTAACTCCCACTGGATCGGCAAGTTGCATCAATTCCTCCAGCGCGGTGGCCATGCCCTTCAGCCGGTCCGGGGTGAGAGTTAGGCGATCCAGCATGGCTGCGGCCACCCCCTTGGCTTCCGCCTGACGCTGGTCCTGTTCATTAGCGCGCAGAATCTCCGCCTGTCGGTCGATCAGCCGATGGGCCATGGCCCGCAGAGCGCGGTTTTTGGCAGATGAATCGAGTCTGGCAATAGTCCGACTGGCCATACGCGTGGCCGTCACCAGGTCCAACAACGGCACGGGCATCTTTTCTTTTCTCCTTGGTTAAAATCACTCGTGAATCAGCACGAGATCGTCCCGATGGATCACCTCAGCGCCGATATAGCCGAGAATCCCGGTGATCTCGGCGCTTTTTTTCCCTTTGATTTTGGTCAAATCACGCGCACCGTAGCGGGTGATGCCTTTGGCGATCGGTAAGGTCTGCCTGCCCTGTTGCAGCAGGACCAACACCGGCTCCCCCTTTTTAAAATCGCCGGCTACGCCGGTTACGCCGGAGGGCAGCAGAGACGCGCCGCCCTGCAGCAGCGCGCGGCCGGCGCCCGCATCGATGGTGATCTGACGGCACGGGGCCAGAGCGTGCACCATCCAGTGTTTTTTGGCGGTCATGGGATTTTGCGAGCGTTTGAACAGGGTTCCGGACAGCTGTCCGGCCAACAGTGAGTCCAGAGCCTCGCGCCGACTGCCATTGATCAGCACGGTGTTGATGCCGCGGGCGCACGCCTTTTGCGCCGCTTCGATCTTGGTGCGCATGCCGCCGGTGGCAATGGGATTTTTAGATCCGCCGGCCAGGGCATAGACGGTCCGGTCGATTTTTTCCACCACCGGCAACAGCCGTGCGCTGCTGTGGCAATGCGGATCGCGGTCATACAGACCATCGATATCGCTGCAGATGATCAGCAGATCGGCCTCGGCCAGCATGGCGACATAGGCGGCGAGGTTGTCGTTGTCGCCGACCCGCAATTCCTCCACAGCCACGGTATCGTTCTCGTTGACGATCGGCAGACAACCCATTCTCAACAGCTGCCGAATGGTGTTCTTGGCGTTGACGAACCGTTTGCGCGTATGGACATCATCATAGGTCAACAGCAGCTGTGCGCAGGGAAAATCAAAAAAGCGGCGCCAATGGTTCATCATCAACGGCTGGCCGATGGCGGCCAGCGCCTGTTTCTCCGGAATGGTCCGTGTTGTATGCTTGAGCAATTCCGGCTGAGTGGACAAGCCGCCGGCCACAGCGCCGGAGGAGACCATGATGATCTCCTTGCCCTGATTTTTAGCCGCGGTGATAAAGCCGGCGATGGACAGTGTGTATTGTGTGCTGCATTTTTTTCCGCCCGGCGCGATCAATCCACTGCCGATTTTGATCACCGCCCGGCGCCAAACGGGTAAAGCGGTTGTCGCCATTTCCTTGTCTTTCTTCAAGATTCAACATCCTACAAATTAGCTGTTATTTTCACAATACAAAGAACAAATTAGGAGCACCTGCCACGACGTCCCTAGGTCCTACCTCATGGACGAGGACGCAGCGTACGTTCGAAAAAATCCATCAACGCGGCGGAATCGATCTCGTGAGCGCCGCAGTGAGCGTGCAGCTCCACTGCTTTCGGCCGGCCCAGGTCCTCATAGATCGGTCGAACCTGAGCCATCGCCCGGCGAGCGAGAGAGACGACGAAATCCGGCGGCGGCTCCTTCCATCCATTCTGACAGTGCAACGGCCGCGGCGCAATCAGCGAGTAGATGTCCGGCCAATCCGCCCGCTCGCGCAGGCCGTCGAACTTCCAGCACGGACAATGGTTCTTTTCCATTTGATCCATCATGGTCAGAAATCCGGCGCTGACCGTTGCGGCGATCCCCTCGTCCATGGCCGCCAACCACATGGCCATCTCACCGCCCAGGGACAACCCCGCGCACCCGATGCGCTGAACATCCACCTCCTCCAGGGAACGCAAATAATCGACGCAGCGCAACAAATCCCACAACCGTTCGCCCATCAGAGTGCGGCCTGATTCAAAGACTCGATGCTGGCCCACCTCCGCCGAGATGGTCACATAGCCCGCTGCCGCCAGAGAATGCGCAAAGCCTTTATAAATGGTCTCGACATCGTATACAACATGGCGTGACCCGCCGTGTCCGTGCACACACACCACCGCGGGAAACGGTCCCGCTCCTTGCAAAGGACGGGTCAAGACCACGGACATTCTTCTTCCGGAAGTGGCGTCCATTTCCAATTCCATCATTCGATAGCCGGCTCGGTCCGTCTCGGCGCCTCGCTTGATTCGAAACGGCAGTTGACCGCGCAGGCTCATCAGATCCTGCAGATGAAGCAGTTCGATGCATTGTCGGCGCAATTGGTGTTGCCATCGTACCGCGGCTGCCGCAGTCCGGCGGCTGTACTGCATATCTCGCATCCCATTCGCAGAGGAGGGCGCCGATGAATACGCCGACGCACTGACAGGCATCCACATGCTCATGATCAAATAAATACACGGCTTACTTTTCATGACCGACTCCTTTGGCTTTTCTGCGATGAGAGTTGACTAATATACGACTTGCCGTGATGATGATCCAGTCCTTTCCCGTGCATTTTCATTTGACTCTTGGCCGGAAAAAACGTATACTATGGATTATAATCCTTTGCCATCATTATCACACGAGGATCTATCATGAAAGAAAGAGCGCTCGTCCTTTTGGGGGTCCTGTTGTTCTCCGCGGCTGGATGCAAAAAATCCGATGTTAAAAAAAGCGCAGAGCCGGAATGGATTTCCCTGTTCAACGGCAAAAATCTGGACGGCTGGTTCAGCCGCGGCAAAGCCACCTGGGAGGTGCGCGACGGCGTCCTGATCGGCCGGGACGGAATGGGCCATCTTTACGCAGAGCCGGTGCTGAGCGATCTGGAAGTCAAGGGTATGTTCCGCGTCAGCGATAAAGGCAACAGCGGCTTTTACTTTCGCGCCAATCCGCCGGAATCCAACCCGGATGGCTTTCCCCGCGGCTATGAAGCGCAGATCGATAACCATGCCACGGCGCACACCGGCTGGCTGTGGAAACCCGGCAAACCGACCGGTCAGGCCAAAGCCCTGCTGACCAAGGACAACGAATGGTTCTCTCTGCGCATCAAGGCGATCGGAGAGAACATTCAGATCTGGGTGAACGAGCAGCTGGTCACTGAATTCGCGGATTCGGAATACAGCCAGGGGCATTTTGCCATTCAGGGACACAATCCGGGCATGACCATCGAGGCCAAAGAGCTGTACTACCGCTCCTGGGCCGTTCGCGCTCAATAGTCGGCGGCAGATCTAACAAAGGATGATAGGATGAGCCTTCAAACCGATTTTCTGGTCATCGGCAGCGGCATCGCCGGACTCTCCGCAGCCATCAAACTCGCCCAGAAAGGCACGGTGGCGGTTGTCACCAAAAAGCAGCAGAACGAATCCAACACCAACTATGCGCAGGGCGGCATCGCCGCGGTGTTTGATGAGGGCGATTCTTTTGATCGTCATATTCAGGACACGCTGCAGGCCGGTGCCGGCCTGTGTCATGAGGATGCGGTTCGCCTGATCGTCGAACAGGGCCCGGAACGGGTGCGCGAGCTGTTCGCCCTGGGCGTGGCGTTTACCCAGAAGGAGAACGGCCGGTTCGACCTGGGCCGGGAAGGCGGGCATCATCACCATCGCATCGTCCATGTCAAAGACCACACCGGCCGGGATGTGGAGCAAGCCCTGCTGGCAGCTGTCAAAAGCAACGCCAATATTACGCTCTACGAGCACCATGTGGCCATCGAGCTGATCACCGAGCATCACATCTTCTCACCCCAGCCGCAGCCGATGGAACTGCACTGTTGGGGCGCCTATGTGTTGGAAGTTCAGACCAACCAGATCGACCGGTTCCTTGCCAAGGCGACCATCCTGGCCACAGGCGGATGCGGTCAGGTCTATCAGCACACCACCAATCCCGCCATCGCCACCGGCGATGGCGTGGCTTTGAGCTACCGCGCGGGAGCGACCATCGGCAACATGGAGTTCATGCAGTTTCATCCCACCTCCCTCTACCATCCGGAGGCGAACTCGTTTCTGATCTCCGAAGCCGTACGGGGATTCGGGGGCCGTCTGATCACCAAGGCCGGCGAGTCCTTTATGGAAAAATATCATCCCATGGCCTCCCTGGCGCCGCGCGACATCGTCGCCAGGGCGATAGACAGTGAGATGAAAAAAAGCGGCGATCCCTGCGTCTATCTCGACATCACCCATAAAAGCGCGGAAGAGATCAAAAGCCATTTCCCGCACATCTATGAAAACTGCATGAACTATAAAATCGACATCACTCAGGAACCAATCCCGGTGGTGCCGGCCGCCCATTATGCCTGCGGAGGCGTGATCACCGATCTGCAGGCCCGCACCAGCATCGGCGGTCTGTTCGCCGCCGGAGAGGTGACGTGCACCGGCGTGCACGGCGCCAACCGGCTGGCGTCCAACTCTTTGCTCGAGGCTGTGGTTTTTGCCCATGTCGCCAGTGAGACCGCCATCCGCTACGTGGAATCCCGTCGCTTTGACTATCCCGACATTCCCCGCTGGGACGACAGCGGCACGTTTAACAGCGAAGAGTGGGTGCTTATCTCACATGATAAAATGGAGATCAAAAACATCATGTGGGATTATGTCGGCATCGTCCGTTCCACTCTGCGGCTGGAACGCGCTCTCAGCCGGATCCGCTTGATCAGGCAGGAAATCGAGAACTTTTACCGACGCACAAAAATCACCGAGGGATTGATCGAGTTGCGCAACCTGGCCACCGTCGCTCAGCTGATCATCCAGTCCGCCCTGATGCGCAAGGAGAGCCGCGGGTTGCACTATACGACCGACTATCCTAAAACGGACGACGAAAATTTTCTCCAGGATACAGTGCTGCAGCGCATCGATGTCTGATCGTGATTCAGGCCGGCTGCCGTCGCGCCGGCCGAGAACGCCTCGGGCCTCTCATGCAGAACGCGAACTGCCGAGTTCACCTGGTGATTAAAAAGTATCTGTGTGCGCCTTCCAATCTCTGAACGTAATGTTGCCGCATCCATCTTCCTCCGGCCGGTCAAAAGGATCTGGTCCGCGTCCTCGAGGATCTGGCGATGAAAAACCAGATCATCTACACCACCCACTCCGTTCATGATCGATCGAAAGCATCCGGAACGGATCAGCCGATAAACAGATGGGCCAGCACTTTGGCATCCGACAGGGTGTTGGAGATCAGCGATGATTCATCGGGCTGGTGGGCGGTGTCCTCCAGAGTGGACCAGACGGCAGCCGGCAATCCGGCCGCGCGAAAGGCCGCGGCCACGGTACCGCCGCCGATGCCGATCAATTTGGCCTCACTCCCCTTGACCGCCGCGATGCTGCGCTTCAACGCCTGCACCACGGGCGCGTTCGCCCCGGTCGGCGGCGCTGCCGCAGCCCGCTGTTTCGACGACAGCGCAATGGTCACGCCGAACTGCGTTTCCACCTCCCGGCAGATCTGCTGAATCCGTTCCTCCACCGATTGCAGCGAATAGTGCGGCAGCACTCGGCTGTCGAGATAAAAAATATCCTCGCCGGGAATGCTGTTGATGTTGGGGACATTGGCTTCTTTTTTCGTCGGCTCAAAGGTGCTGACCGGCGGATCAAACAGCGCATCGGACTGGTTGAAGGTCTGGTACAGTGAATCCAGCTTGACCGCCAGGTGGGCGGCGGCGCGATGGGCATTGATGCCCTGCGCAGGGGTAGAGGCATGACATTGTTTCCCCTGCACCTGGACCTGCAGCCAAAGGATGCTCTTCTCCGCAATTTCTATGGTCAGCCCTTTCTCATCGCCGGCGTCCGGCACAATGATCAGATCCTGGTCGCCGAACGCACTGCGATGGTGCTTGAGCAGATAGTGCAACCCGAATTCGCTGCCGTTCTCCTCATCCGCCACCACAGCCAGTCCGATGTTATAAGCGGGCGTCACGCCGGCCTTGCGCAAAGCGCGTACCGCCAGCAGAGCGGACACCAGTCCCTGCTGATTGTCTTCCACACCGCGGCCGATCAAGCGATCGCCCGCAACGGTCAAAGTAAACGGATCGTTGCTCCACAGTTTCAGATCGCCCGGAGGCACCACATCCAGATGCGTCATCACCCACACGGTTTTACTGCGGTCGCGTCCATGCCAGCGCACGAGGAAATTGGGCCGCCAGCCGCAGGAGACGCGGGGGTCCGGGGCCGGATAGTCATTGAGTGCGTCATATCCGATCTCCTGCAGCAATCCCTTCACCCAATCGGCCGTCGCCGCCGCTCTCGGGTCCCATCGCCGGAATGGCGGTCATAGCCCTCTGCCATTCGATCACCAGGGAGGATGACCCGTCGATGTGATCGAACCATTGCGATAGATTCATCAGCGTTCTCCTTTACAGGGATTGTACACGTCCGGCCCGCTGTAAAAGACCGTAACTCGCCGGACCCTCGTTGCACACCAGATCGATCATCGCCAGATGAGGAACATATCCGGCGAACGCTTGCGGATAGACCGGCGCGGTGAAGTGAAAGACATAGAGACCCATTCCATTCTGCCGCAACCGCGGCACGTCGAGCAGAGGAACTTGATGCGCATGCACCAGGTATGCGTCCGCATTCATCTGCCGCAACCAGGCGATCACCCGATCCGTGCGATCGGCGTGGGGCTGCAGAGTGCTGCTGCCGACCGCGCAGAGCGGTTTCGGCGGCGCCAGAACCGCGACCTGGCGCTGTAGATAGGGATTGAGATACGCCCAGGAATCCTGAAGCACAGCGGCGATTTTGTCCGCCAGGGCATCGTACCAGGGTGTGAGGTGATAGTTGATCTCCAAGGTCTTTAGATGGGCGGTGCGCCAATCCTCCTGATTCTGTATTCTGGTTTCACGGATGGATTGGCCGGCATGCCCTCTTGTCAATACCGGGATGGTCAGCCAAAGGGCGCCGTGCACGGTCTTGATCGCCGCCCGGTTGATGGTGCTGTGACGGCGAAAAGAAAACGAATCCGCCCAGATGACAACGTCCGCCTGCAGCGCTTTGGCGCATTCATCCTGCCGTAGAAAGTAAGAGGGTTCAATAACTGTGCAGAGCATGCTTCCGACTCTCTCGACCTCGATGATCTTTTCGATACACGTTAAAAGCTTGCCGGAAAAGGCTGAACGGTCTTTCCTCTTTTTGCAGCAAACGATTGCAGATTTGCAGAAACAATGCTGCGCTTCGGTGCAGTGAAGGGCGGCTGCCGGGTCAATCCAGAACCAGACTCAAACCGATTCGATGGCGCTCCTTGTCGATGCTGATCACCTTGACTTCGACCACCTGGCCGACCGAGACCACCTCCAGAGGATTTTTGACATATTTTTTCGCCATACGGCTGAGATGCACCAGACCGTCCTCCTTGACGCCGATGTCCACAAAGGCGCCGAAATCCACCACATTCCGCACCGTGCCTTTCAGCACCATACCTATGGCCAGATCATCGATGGAGAGCACATCGCTGCGCAGAATAGGCTTAGGCATTCCATCGCGCGGGTCACGATCCGGCTTTTCCAGACAGCTGATGATGTCGAGGAGCGTTTCCCGTCCGCAGCCGCAGCGTTGGCTCAACTGGTCCACGGTCTGTTTGCTTTGTTGCATTCGCCGGTTCAGCAGCGTTCCGTCGCGTTGGATGTCTTGCACCTCCAGGCCCAGCTCCTGCAGAAGGCATTGGGCTGCCTCATAGGCCTCGGGATGAACCGCGGTGGAATCAAAGAATCGTTCCGCGCCTGGGATGCGCAAAAATCCTGCTGCCTGAACGAAGGTGTGCTCTCCCAACCCTTTGACCTGCATGAGCTCTGCACGGCTTGTGAACGGCCCATGTTCCTCGCGATGGCGCACGATCTGCTCCGCCAGACGGCTGTTGACGCCTGAAACGTACTTGAGTAAAGAGGCTGAGGCGGTGTTGAGATCTACGCCCACCTGGTTCACACACGACTCCACGGTCTGATCCAAGGATTCGGCAAGTTTGGCCGGATCCACATCATGCTGATACAGCCCTACGCCAATCGATTGAGGGTCGATCTTTACCAGTTCGGAGAGAGGGTCCAGCAAACGCCGGGCAATGGAGATGTTGCCGCGCTGCGAAGCCTCTAGATCGGGAAACTCTTT
>JAKJDB010000647.1 GCA_022706175.1 Candidatus Zhuqueibacterota bacterium
ACATTCATCACACCGGTTATGACGAAGTGTCGCTGGTGTCGCTGTCCACATCGGACTATGAGGCGTTGGAGCCCCTGATGGCCGGCCTGCAGGCGCAGTTGGGGCCGGAGATGGTCAATCTCTCCTTTCCCTCTCTGCGTCCGGAAAAATTCACCCCCCAGGTCGCTTTTTTCGCCAAAGGGGTGCGCAAATCAGGATTGACGCTGGCGCCGGAAGCAGGCTGTCAGCGGTTGCGCGACGTCATCAACAAAACCACCACAGAGCAGGATCTGCTCTCTGCTGTGCAATTGGCTTTCCGTGAGGGGTGGAAGCTGATCAAGCTGTACTTTATGATCGGCCATCCGACCGAGGGCGAGACCGATCTGCAGGAGCTGGTTCAGCTCATCAACCGGGTGATGGCGGTGGCCAAAATGTACCGGGGGACCGGCTTGAACGTCTCCCTGTCGCCGTTCATCCCCAAACCGTTGACGCCCTTTCAGTGGTGCCGTCAGGATTCGCCGGAAGAGATCGACGGCAAACTCCGCTTTCTCCGTGAGCGACTGCGCGACAAGAGGATCAAACTCAGCTGGCGCCATGCCGATCTCGCTCAGGTGGAAGGGCTGCTGGCGCGCGGCGACCGGCGCATCGGCCGGGTGATCTGGCGCGTGTGGCAAAACGGTGCAAGGCTGGAGGGGTGGTCGGAACATTTCAATCATGATCTGTGGCAGCAGGCCATGGATGCGGAAGGTTTGGCCTTTGACCGGTTCACCGGCGGGCTGGATCTGGACGCTCCTCTGCCATGGGATCATGTGCAAAAAGGGGTGAGCAAAAAGTATTTGCAGCAAGAGTACCACAAAAGCTTGCAAGCCCAGGTGACGCTGGATTGCCGCGAGGACAAGTGCCAACACTGCGGATTGATGGCGCAGCCGGTGTGCCGGCACATCCTGCAGCAGGGGCCGGCGGAAGAAAAGGCGCCGCTGCCGCCGGCAGCGGCCGGCGCTGTAGCGACGCAGCCTGATCAGAAGACGATCCGCCTGGTTCGCCTCCGTTACCGCCGCGACGAATCCGTTCGTTTTCTCTCCCATCTGGATGTCATTCATCTGTTTGAGCGTGCCTTGCGGCGCGCGCGCATCAGGATCGTCTATACCAGCGGCTTTAATCCTCACCCCAAGATGGCCTTCGGTCCGCCGTTGCCCACCGGCTACACCAGCCTGAACGAGTATCTGGATTTCCACTATTATCCGGACGACGACGTTCATCCGTTGGAGCGATTGTCCGCCGTCATGCCGGAGGGGCTGGAGCTGTTGGAGATGAAATCGCTGTTCGACAAGCACCGTCATCTCACCGATGTCATCAATCGCAGCGACTATCGGATCGTCACGCCGGTCACGGTGGCGCCGCAGCGCGTGCAAGCGCTGCAGGCGAGCGCCAGTCTGCCGGTCGTGCGGAAAAAAGAGGGCGAAGCGCCCAAGGAAGTGGATATCCGTCCCTACCTTGACACCCTAGAGGTCCACGGCGACCTGTTGACGCTGGTGGCCCGGATCGACCAAGGCAAGACTCTGCGCGTCCATGAGGTGCTCACTCTGCTGTTCGACGGCGATGAGACGTCGGTCAAGCGCAGCCGGGTGACGCGGACAGGCCTGTTCATCCAGTTCGGCGATCTGGTGGCCACGCCGATGGAGATATGAGCCGCTGTTGCGCAAGAAAAGACTTTTACCATCATTAAAATGATTGAGGGACCATGAAGAAAGAAATTTTTATAAACGCGTCGATGGGTGAAACCCGTTTGGCGATCTGTGAAGACGGCCGGCTCTCGGAGCTGTATTTTGAGAAAGCAGAAAAAGAACGTATGGTGGGGGATGTATATTATGGCCAGGTGGCCAAAGTTCTCAAGGGCATGCAGGCGGCTTTTGTCAACATCGGCCTGACGCAGGATGCCTTTCTCCATTTTTCCGACGTCGGCGACAATCTCGCCGAGTTCAGCAAGCTTTACCAGGAGGAGGGCAAGCCGCCGAAGAACAACCGCCGCGGCGGCAACGATCATCACCTGCATCAGGGGCAGCCGATCCTGGTGCAGATCACCAAAGAGCCGATCTCCAACAAGGGCGCTCGGGTGACCACCAACATCGCCCTGCCCGGCCGTTTTCTGGTGCTGATTCCATTCGATCATACGGTCGGCGTTTCGCGCAAGATCCACAACCGTCGTGAAAAGGGCCGGCTGAAGAGCATCGGCCGCGAGATCAAACCCAACGGCTTCGGCATCGTCATCCGCACCGTCTCCGAAGGCCGCAACAAAGAGGAGCTGCTGGATGATCTCAACAGTTTGATGAAAACCTGGGAGCAGATCGTCAAGAACATCTCCCGGAGCAAACCGCCGACGCGTGTGCACAAGGACATGGATATGCTGTCCAGCACCATTCGAGATCTGTTCACCAACGATGTGGATCGCCTGGTGGTGGACGACAAAAAAATGCACAAGCAGATCTCCAAGTATCTGCGTGAAGTGGCCAGTTCGCTGGTGGATCGTGTGGAATGGCATCGCGACAAAGAGCCGATCTTTGACCGCTTCGGCATCGAAACCGAGATCAGCAAAAGCCTGGCGCGCAAGTTCTGGCTCAAG
>JAKJDB010000033.1 GCA_022706175.1 Candidatus Zhuqueibacterota bacterium
TGCGCCTGAGCCAGAGCTTCCTCTTGCACCGCCGCCAGCTCCTGGGCCAGCAGACAGGCGTAAAACGCGCTGGCGGTTTGATAGATCAGGTTTTGCCGTTTGGATTCGAGGTTCTGCTCGGCTGCCCGTTTGCCCGCCGAAGCCATCTGCACGCCGGACACTCCGGCTCCGCCGAGAAAAAGCGGCTGCGTCAGGGTGGCTCCGTAGACAAACGTGTTCTCCATGCCAAAGGAGAGCTGCACATAATCGGGCATGCCCGCCAGCTCGGGAATCATGTTCGCCAGAGGGCCCAGCATGGGTTTGAGAAAATTGGGGATGGTCTGCTGTTGGATATCCCAGGCATGTTGCAGATTGGCGTAACCGCTGACCTGCGGCAGAATGTTCGAAGTGGCCTCCCAGACGCCCGCCCGGGCTTTGGCCACCTCTTTTTCCGCCATTTTAATTTCCGGATTTTTTTCCAGGGCCTGGCGGACGCTTTCCTCGATCGTCAGCACCAGTTTATCCTGAGCAGCCAGACCAGCCGCACAGGTGAAGAGGACTATGCACAACAAACCATAGGCTTTTTTCAGTCTCATCCATACCTCCAAAAATTTTGCCGGGCAGCGGCAAAAAAACAGCCCCTGGCCAAAATCCGGACAGCTCTTGGCAGGGGAAAAAGTACGTCTTTTGGGAAAGAAAAAGGGATTAAATAATAATATACTGATAATTTTTGTCATTTGTTTCAGAAAAAGTGATAAAGGCCCAGTTCTTCCATTTTGCGATACAGGGTCGCTTCGCTGATCCCCAGCGCGCGGGCGGTTTTGCCGCGATGACCGGCCTGGCGTTCGAGTTGACGAGAGATATAGTCCCTTTCAAAGGCTCTTACCGCTTCTTTGAGGAGTTCTCCCTGCTTTTCTTTTCGTTTTTCCTGGATTCGCAGAACCTCTTCGGGTAGATCATCGGCGCGCAGAATTTCACCGCCGGCAAAGATCATCAGCCGTTCGATGATATTTTCCAGCTCGCGCACTTCTCCCTTCCAGGTGCGTTGCATCAGCGCCTGCATGACCGCCGGCTCCACCCCTTTGACCGACCGGTTCATCTGCCGGTTGTACTTGTTGATAAAGTGATGCACCAGCAGGGGAATATCCTCGCGCCGTTCGCTGAGAGAGGGCAGCCGAATCTCGATAACCGCCAGCCGGTAATAGAGGTCCTCGCGAAAGCGGCCTTGATGCACCTCTTGAACAAGATCGCGATGGGTGGCGGCGATGATGCGCGCATCGATGCTGAGGAAGGCGGTGCCGCCCACCGGCAGAATCTCTTTGGTCTCCAGCGCACGCAGCAGCTTGGCCTGCGAGGACAAAGACATTTCGCCGATTTCGTCCAAAAACAGGGTGCCGTTGTGAGCGGTCTTGAAAAGCCCCTCTTTGTCCGCCACAGCGCCGGTAAAAGCGCCGCGCTTGTGGCCAAAGAGTTCGCTTTCGAAAATGGATTCGGTGATGGCGCCGCAGTTGATGGCGACGAAACGGCCCTTGCGGCGCGGGCTGTTATAGTGCAGCGCTTTGGCCACCAATTCCTTGCCGGTGCCGCTGTTGCCGCTGATGAGCACATGGGCGTCGCTGTCCGAGACGCGCCGAATGGTGTCGAACACCTGACGGATGGCCGGTCCGGCGCCGATGATGTTGGAGAAAGTATATTGGCTGTTGATCTCTTGGCGCAGGGCCTGATTTTCCTGCATCAGCCGGCGATGCTCCAGCAATTTTTTTACTTTGATGGCCACATCTTCAAAGTTGAGCGGTTTGAGCAGATAGTCAAAGGCGCCCTTGCGCAATGCTTCGATGGCGGTTTCCATGGAGCCGTAGGCGGTGATGAGAATGAACGAAGTGCGGTTGTTCAACAGGGAGGCGCGCTCGATGAGTTCGATGCCGTTGAGCCGCGGCATCTCCAGATCGGTGATGACCACATCGAACTCTTGCTCGCCGAGTCGCTGCAACGCCTGCTCGCCATCGATGGATTGCTCGCAGGCGAATCCGCGGTTCTGCAGCACGGCGCTCAGGCTTTCGCGGACGATGTCGTCGTCATCTACGATTAATACGCGTTCGGCCATCAGCTGGTTTTCGGGTTTCGGGTTATGGCCGGCAGAGCGAGGGTGAACGTCGTGCCGACCGCCGGTCGGCTGACCGCCTGAATTTCACCGGCCAGGTTTTTGATGATATTGTAGCTGACCCATAGCCCCAGACCGGTTCCCCGCCGATCGCCCTTGGTGGTGAAAAAGGGTTCAAAGATGTGCGGCAGATGCTCCGGCCGAATGCCGCTGCCGTTGTCGGCGACCGACGCATAGACGCGGGAGTCCTGGCTCCAGGTTTTGATCGTCAGCCGGCCGTCGACTTGATCTTCCATGGCGTCGGCGGCGTTAAGGCAGAGGTTGATCAACACCTGCAGCAGCTGATCAAAGCTTGCCTGGATTTGTGGGATGTCCGCCTGCAGGTCGGTCGCAATCGTGCGGTATTTCAATCGCCGGTCATACTTGATGATCTGAACCACGTTCTCAACCACGCTGTTCAAATAGACGCTTTCCACTTTTGCTTGCGTGGGTTTGGAAAAGTCAACCAGCGTGCGCACGATCCGGGCGATGCGGTCGATGGATTGTTGGATCAGCGATACCTTTTCGACGATATAGGGATCCTGGCTTTTTACCTGCAGCAGTTGAGAAATTGAAGAGATGGCCGTGAGCGGCGAACCGATCTCGTGTGCGATGCCGGCGGCCAAGGTGCCGACCGCGGACAGCTTTTCCGAGTGCACCAGCTGGTCGCGCAGCTTTTCCTGTTCTGTCAGGTCCCGGCTGATGACGCTGGAACCGATGTAGAGGTGCTGCTCATCGTAGATGGCGGTGCGGGTCACTTCGATGGTGACGGTCTTGCCGTCCCGCGTCAGCCGATGCGTTCGATAATTGCGCAAAAAGCCTTTTTCCCGCACCTGTTGACTGATCCATTCGATCTCCTGTCTGGAGGCGGCATCCTGCGGCACGATGCGGCTGATATGCCGGCCCAGCATCTCGCTTCGCGACCATCCGTAGATCTGCTCCGCGGCATTGTTCCACATCACGATGTGGTCCTTGATATCCAGAAGGATGATGGCGTCGGCCGCGTCATTGAGGATGTTCTCCAGATAGCGGGCAAAAGTGCTGGAAAAGTCGCCGGCAACCCGATCCAGGGAGGCCTGGGCGGGCTGCTCCGCCTGGTGCGCCATCTGCAGCAACGGTTCATAGGCTTCGTTGAGCCGGCTGTAGCAGTCCAGGCTGTTTTCGTAGGGCAAAAGCGCCAGCAGGGCGTAGCGGCTGATGGACAGCGCGTTGAAGGAATAGATGCGCAGCTCGTCGGAGCCCTTCAAGGTTTCCTCGATGGATGCGCCGGCGAAAAAGTTCAGCAAAACATCATACCAAACCTCTGCCAGGCGATGGATGGTTTCATCCGCTTCGCCGGCCAGTACGCCTCGCAGGCGCGGGAGCCACAACTGCATAAAGTGATCTTTACGGTCCAGCAGCGTCTGCCGGATGGTCTGATGAAAGTGATTCATGGGCTTTCCGTAGCGTGCAACACTTTCAATAAATTACCAAATCCGGCCGGCAATAACAAACGAAAATCGTTTCTCTTGCAGAAAAAAGGATTATTTGTTATCTTGGACATCATGATCAACCAGAGAGGATGGATATGTTCGCGAAAGGTTTTTCCGCAGACAAATTAACAGCAGAACAGATTGCCGAACTGACCCGCCTGGCGACGCTTTGCCGCGGGGACATTTTAAAGATGACGACGTTGGCGGCCTGCGGGCATCCGGGCGGCAGCATGTCTTCCATCGATCTGTATCTGACGGTATGGACGCACTGCCGCATCGATCCGTCGGATCCCTTTCATCCCGATCGGGATCGTGTTGTGATCAGCCACGGCCACACCTCGCCGGGCGCCTTCGCCGCCCTGGGACGCTTGGGTTTTTTTGCCATTGACGATGCGGTGGCCCATTTTCGTCAAACCGGTTCGCCGTTCGAAGGCCACGTGGAGCGTGAGGTCCCTGGCATTGAATGGGGAACGGGCAACCTGGGACAAGGGCTCTCCGCGCTGCTGGGGTTCGGCGTGGCCTGCCGGCTGCAGAAACGGGAGGTACAGCTGTACTGTTTCATGGGCGACGGCGAACAGCAGAAAGGGCAGATCTCCGAAGCGCGCCGTTTCGCGGTCAAGTACGGGTTTCACAACCTTACCGCGTTCATCGATTACAACAGACTGCAGATCAGCGGCCAGATCGAAAAAGTGATGCCGCAGAACATCAGAGCCGAGTGGGAGGCGAGCGGCTGGAAGGTTCTGGAAATCGACGGCCATGATTATCAGGCGATCTATCAGGCGGTCCGACAGGCGCATCACATCGCTGCGCCGGTGATGATTCTGGCGCATACGGTGATGAGCAAGGGCGTCGCCTTTATGGAAAATGATCACAAATGGCACGGACAGGCGCTGCCCATGGATGAGTGCCGCAAGGCCCTGGCGCTATTGGGCCTAGCCGATGATCTCGATGCCTGTGTCGCACGCCGCAAAACGCAGAACCCGGCCGTCGCACTGGCCAAGCGTCCGCATGCGCACGCACGGCTGCTGCCCGGCGTCCCGCGCACTTATGGCGCAACCGACAAGACCGATAATCGTAGCGGCTGGGGATCCGCTTTGGACGATCTGGCGGCGGCCAATAAAGACGGCGTCCCTCTGGCGGTGTTCGATTGCGATCTGGCCTCTTCGGTGAAAACCACCGCCTTTGCCAAAAATTATCCTCAACATTTTTTTCAAGGCGGCATTCAGGAGCACAATACCGCGGCGATCGCCGGCGCTTGCTCCGCAGAGGGTGTGCCCTCGTTTTTTGCCGATTTCGGCGTGTTCGGAGTGGCAGAGACCTTTAACCAACACCGGTTGAACGACATCAACGGCGCCAATTACAAAGTGGTCTGCACCCACGTCGGCTTGGATGTGGGCGAAGACGGTAAAACCCATCAGAGCATCGACTACCTCGGCGCGTTTCTGAATTTCTACGGATTCAAGATTCTGGTGCCGGCCGATCCCAATCAGACCGATCGCGTCACCCGATATGCAGCGGCGACGCCGGGGAATTTTGTCCTGGCCATGGGCCGTTCCAAAATGGGCATGGTGCTGAACGAAGAGGGCAAACCCTTTTATGCGGACGGCTATACTTTCGAGTACGGCAAAGCGGACGTGATCCGTAAGGGCGGAGCGGCTGCCATCATCACCATGGGCGCCATGACCGGCCGCGCGGTGATCGCCCACGACAAACTCAAGGCCCACGGGGTGGAGGTGATGGTGGTGAGCATGTGCTGTCCGGCTGATCCGGACGTGGAGGCGATCAAAAAAGCGGCCGCCACCGGGTTGATCGTCACGCTGGAGGATCACAACGTGCGCACCGGACTCGGCAGCGTGGTGGCATCGGTGCTGGCGGAAAACGGATGCGGCTGCAGATTGATCAAGCTGGGCATTCAGCGTTACGGCAGCTCCGGCGTGCCGGATGAACTCTACGTGAGCCAGGGCATGGATCCTGATCATGTGGTGCAGGTGATTCTGCAAGAGAAAAAGTAAAATCGAGCCCGGGCTTACTACCCGGGTTTTTTTTCCGTCCGCTCCCACCCCGGTGCGCATGATTCAAACCGCCGGCAGCTGGAATAAAAAACCCCCTGCGCCAAGGCACAGGGGGTCGGGCTGTTGCCGGATCTTTATTTGAAGGCGATCAATGAAGCGTCATACTCGGCGGGTTTTTCATAGCCCAACAGGTTCAGCAACGTCGCTGCGATATTGGACAAACCCGCGTTGGCGGGCGGCGCCATCTCGTACTCCCCCTGATATTGCGGATCAAAAATAACGAACGGCACTGGATTCAAGGTGTGCGCGGTCTTGACCGATTTGACGCCTTTTTTGACCGTAAACATCTCGTCCGCGTTGCCGTGGTCCGCGGTGATCACCGCGAGGCCGTCGAGTTTTTGCACCTCGTCCAGCAGACGTCCCACGCAGCGGTCCACGGTTTCCACCGCTGTGATGGTGGCCTGCACCACGCCGGTGTGGCCGACCATGTCTCCGTTGGCGAAATTGACCCGGCCCCAGCGATAGCGGCCGGTGCGCAGCAGAGCGACGGCCTTGTCGGCGATTTCGTTCGCCTTCATGGCCGGCGCCTGGTCGAATTGAATCTTGTCCGAGGGAATTTCACAGTACAGTTCCAGCTTTTCATTGATATAGCCGGAGCGGTTGCCGTTCCAAAAGTAAGTCACGTGACCGTATTTCTGCGTCTCTGACAGGGCAAACGAGGGCACGCCGGCATCGCAGAGATACTCGGACACGGTCCGGTCGATCTCCGGCGGGGAGACTAAAAAGTTTTCGGGAATGTGCAGATCGCCGTCGTACTCCATCATGCCGGCATAGAGCACCTCCGGCGTGCGGCCGCGGTCAAACTCCTTGAACGCTTTTTCAGTAAAGGCGCGCGAGATTTCGATGGCGCGATCGCCGCGGAAATTGAAATTGATCACCGCATCGCCGTCCTCTATCGTGCCGACCGGCTTTCCTGCATCATCGACGATGACGAACGACGGCAGATACTGGTCGGTGATTTTCGCGTCCTCGTCATAATAGGTCTGCACCGCCTGTGCGGCGCTGGTGAACGGCCGGGCGTCGCCGTGCACATGGGCTTTCCAGCCTCGCTCCACCACGCTCCAGTCGGCATTGTAGCGGTCCATGGTGGTGACCATGCGGCCGCCGCCGGAGGCGATGCGATAGTCCACGCCCTTGGCGGCATTCAGTCCGGCGAGAAAAGACTCGGTCTGTTCGAGATAGACCAGGGCGGTTTTTTCACCCACATCGCGGCCGTCCAGCAGCGGGTGCAGACGAAGGCGGCGCACGCCGCGGTCCGCGCAGTTTTGGATCAGCGCGAACAGCTGTTTAATGTGCGAATGCACGTTGCCGTCCGACAGCAGGCCGATGAAATGCACGGTCGGCCGTTGGATCACGTCGTTCCAGATCGGAGTGGCAAAGAGTTTTTTGCTTTCGATCGCCGAATCCACCAGTTTGGCGCCCTGAGAAAAGACCCGGCCGGCGCCGATGGCGTTGTGACCCACCTCGCTGTTGCCCATATCTTCATCCGAGGGCAAGCCCACGGCGGTTCCATGGGCGCGCAGCTGCGTCTTGAGCGGGCTGGCCAGAAGCCGGTCCAACACCGGCGTGTCAGCCAGATAAACGGCGTTGCTGTCGTCGTTTTTGCCGATGCCGATGCCATCCATAATAATCAACAACAGGGGGCCTTTACGGCCGTGGAAAGCGGACAGTTTGTTTAACGTGAGAGCCATGTTTTTTCCCTTTATCCTTAGCGTCCTTTAAAAACATAATGTAATCAATTTTGCGCAAAGAAAAAAGCCTTTTGCAAAAGAGTTGCATTTGTTGAGCGCTTGGAGTATATTTTAGCGTGAAGATCCTTTTTTTCAGCATGTTGATTTTTGATCCATAGGCGGCTATGACGGAGAACAAAATTATTCTGGTGATAATCGGCGGACTGGGCGGCGTGCAATCCGGACCCAATATGTTGACCGAGCTGCAGCAGGCGCATAAACCGAATTTGAACGCTCTGATGCGCAAGTCCGTTTGCGGGCTTGTACACCCTGCCGATGCCGGCAAAACACCGAGCAAGCCGGCCGCGCTGGCCGGCTTGCTCGGCTGCTCGGGAAGGCCACAGCAACCTTTTGCCAAACGGTTTCACCGCAAGGCCCTGGTGATTACTTCTGACCCGGTGATGCGGCGGGTAGCTGCCCGCTGTTCCATACCGGTCCGGACCTGCGCGCCCGGGGTTGCGGCCGTCTTTGCCGAGATCGATCAGCAGGGCGCCGGCCTCCTCATTCTCCATATCCCTGACGCAGAACCGTTCGGCCTGCAAAAGGAATACTATGACAAGATCAAGATCATTGAAGAAATCGATCGCTACATCCCAGAGCTGCAGGCGCTGGATCCCGCTGTTCTGTGCGTCACCGGCGATGTGACTTTGCCCACGGCCGTCGGCCGCATCACTTGGCATCCGGCGCCGGTGATGATTCAGGCGAAGAACGGTCGATACGATATGGTGCAATCTTTTGACGAGATCTCTTGCGCGCAGGGGGGATTGCACAGGCTTCACAGTACGCAGCTGATGCCGTTATTGCTGGCACACGCTGACTGCGCTTGAGCGACACCTACCAATCCAGGGAGCGATGAGATGACGGATTTTGAAAAACTGGGTCAATTTTATCTGGGCCGCAAATACGATGTGGCCGCTAAAACGCTGCAACAGGATCTGCTGCTCTACGATTCCAAGGACATGGTCACGCACGGCGTATGCGTGGGTATGACCGGCAGCGGCAAAACCGGTCTGTGCATCGGCTTGCTGGAAGAGGCGGCCATCGACAACATCCCCAGCATCGTGATCGACCCCAAGGGAGACATGAGCAATCTGCTGCTGACCTTTCCCGGTCTGAGCGCTGAGGAATTTCTACCATGGATCAACCACGATGACGCCCAGCGCAGCGGCCAGTCCCTGGAGCAATTCAGCCAGGCTCAGGCCGCAGCCTGGAAAAAAGGGCTGGCGGATTGGGACCAGGACGGCCGCCGCATCCAAAAGCTGCGGGATAGCGCCGAGTTTCTTCTCTACACTCCGGGCAGCAACGCCGGTCTTCCACTCTCCATCCTCAACAGCTTTAGCCGGCCATCTCGGGAGGTGCTGGATGATTCTGAAGCGCGAGCCGATCTCATCGCATCGTTGACAACCGGGTTGTTGGGCCTGATCGGCATCACCGCCGACCCGCTCAAGAGCCGCGAACATGTTTTGATCTCCAGCATCATCAATCAAGCCTGGAGTGAAGGCCGGGATCTGGATCTGGCCACAGTGATCAGCGCCATCCAAACGCCATCGTTCAAGCAGATCGGCGCTTTTGCCGTGGATTCTTTTTTTCCAGCCCGGGAGCGGTTTGATCTGGCCTTGTCGCTGAACAATCTGCTGGCTGCGCCCGGCTTTGCCGTCTGGATGCAGGGCGATCCTCTGGATGTGGCCGGTTTGTTGTACAGCCCGGCGGGCAAGCCGCGGGTTTCGGTCATCAGCATCGCCCACCTGTCGGACAACGAGCGCATGTTCTTCGTCACTTTGTTGTTGAACCAAGTGGTGTCCTGGATGCGCAGCCAACCCGGCACCACCAGCCTGCGCGCGTTGATCTATATGGACGAGGTCGCCGGTTATCTGCCGCCGGTGGCCAATCCTCCTTCCAAAAAACCGCTGATGATCCTGTTCAAACAGGCGCGCGCTTTCGGCGTCGGCGTGTTGCTGGCCACTCAAAACCCCGCGGATCTGGACTATAAAGCACTGAGCAATGCCGGGACCTGGTTTATCGGCCGGCTGCAGACCGAGCAGGATGTGGACCGGGTGGTGCAGGGCTTGGCCACCAGCACCGGCGGCACAGACGCCAAGCTGGGCAAAGCCATCTCTGCTCTGGGCAAACGCGTTTTTCTGCTGAAAAATATCCACGAGGACGAACCAGAGATCTTTCAAACGCGCTGGTGTCTGTCCTACCTGCGCGGCCCGCTCACTCTGGCACAGATAAAAACACTGAGCGCGAAAACCAAAACAGCCGACGCAGCGGTCAGGAACAATGCCAAAGGCACGGTGGAAGCGGCCGCCGGTTCGGTGCGGCCCTCTGTGCCGCCGCAGATCAGCGAGTATTTTGCTCCGGTGCGCGGCAGTAAACCTGCGGACGCAAAGCTCAATTATCAACCGTACATCCTCGGGCTCGGCGATGTGACCTCTGTGGGAGGAACGTCGTTGCGCCAGTCCTGGATCACCGCTATCGAGGATGACGCTGTGCCGGTCAACTGGGATGAGAGTCGATCAGTGTCTTTGGACGAGAACGATCTGGTCAAGCAGCCGGAAGAGGGCGCCGGCTTTGTCCCTCTTTTGGCCGCAGCGGTCAAAGCGGCTAATTATAAAATCTGGAGCCGAGATTTTGCCGACTATCTCTATCGTACGGTCAAGCTCGAGGTGTTCGAAAGCACGGAACTGAAGGAGAAATCCAAACCCGGTGAATCGGAGCGGGATTTTCGTGTGCGGCTCAGTCAGATGGCGCGCGAGAGCCGGGATCAACAGGCGGAACTACTGCGGCGTAAATATGCATCCAAGATCGCCACGCTGCAGGAACGGGTGATGCGCGCGCAGCAGCGTTTGGAAAAAGAACGCGCCGACGTGCGCTCACAGGGTCTGCAGACCGCTGTTTCCATCGGCGCCACCATTCTGGGCGCCTTTATGGGCAGAAAAAAATTGTCCGCCACCACCATCAATCGTGCTTCTACAGCGATGCGCAACGGCATGCGCGCAGCAAAGGAGCAGGGCGATCTCTCCAATGCCAACGAGAGCCTGGAGGTTTTGCAGCAGCGTCTGACCGACCTGCAGAACGAATTTGAAAGTGAGATGCAGGCCATCGAAGCTTCCACCGATCCGCTGCAGCAAAAAATTTCCACCACCACCATCCGGCCGAAAAAAACCGATATCAAAGTGCGGCTGGTGGCGCTGCTGTGGCTGCCGCATTGGATCGATGCGAACGGCAACGCGTCGCCCTGCTTTGAATAGCCGGATTCACATCCTGGACCACACCGCCGACATCGGCATTCACGTGCAGGCGGATTCGCTGCAAGAGTTGCTGGTCGGCGCCGGCCGGGCCATGATGCGAATCATGGTGGAAGACCTGCCCACCGTCGGCGAGGTGACGGTCCCTGTTCGCATTTCCTTTGACGATTATGAGCAGCTGCTGGTGCATTGGCTTTCTGAATTGAATTATCTGCTGCAGATCAAAAAGGTGCTGTTTCTCGGCTGCCGCGACGCGGTTCTGACCACGGACCAGTTGAGCTGTACCGTGCAAGGCGCTGCCGTCACTGCCGGACTAATGAAATGGCGCACGGAGATCAAAGCGGTTACGTATCACAACATTCTGCTGCAGCAACGGGCTGACCGCACCTGGGAGGCACGAGCCTTTTTCGATGTATAGGTGCAGGACGCTATGGCTGAAGACCTTATTCAACTGAACGACCATCTTTACGAGATCCCCCGACAGGGCAGAATGCGCGTGCCGGCGCGCATTTATGCGTCCAGCAAAATGATCCCCGATATTCTCAAGGACCACGCCGCAGAACAGGCCGCCCAGGTGGCCTGGCTGCCGGGCATTCTTTCCTATTCCCTCGCCATGCCCGACATCCATTGGGGGTATGGTTTTCCCATCGGCGGCGTGGCGGCCTTTGATCTCGATGAGGGTGTGATCTCTCCCGGCGGTGTGGGCTATGACATCAACTGCGGCGTGCGTCTGCTGGTCACCGACTTGACGCGCAAGGAAATTACTCCGCGATTACCGCAACTCCTCGATCAGTTTTATCGCCTGATCCCCAGCGGCGTCGGCTCCAGCGGAGTGATCAAATTGAGCCGGCAACAGGAAAAAAGCGTGCTGGAAAAGGGCGCGCTGTGGGCGGTGGAGAACGGCTATGGCAACAGCGAGGATCTGGACAAGATCGAGGAGAACGGCGCCATGGCCGGGGCGAATCCTGAGGCGGTCAGTGAACGCGCCCTGGAACGGGGCCGTCAGCAGTTGGGCACATTGGGCTCTGGAAATCATTTTATCGAAATCGGCGTGGTGCAGCAGGTGTATGATGAGGCCGCGGCGGCATTGCTGGGCCTGGATAAAGACCGTGTGACGGTGACCATCCATACCGGTTCCCGCGGTCTCGGCCATCAGGTGTGCGACGACGCAATCAAGATCATGCTGCCGGCCAGCCGCAAATACGGCATCGAGCTGCCGGACCGGCAGCTGTGTTGCGCGCCGATCCGCTCAGAAGAAGGACAACGCTATCTGGCGGCCATGGCGGCGGCGGTCAATTTTGCTTTTGCCAATAGGCAGATGATCACCCATTGGGCGCGGCAGGCGCTGCAGAAAGCCATGGCTATGAGCGGCGCCGGTCAGGCGATGCGTGTGGTTTATGAGGTGGCGCATAATATCGCCAAGATGGAAAGACATGAAGTGAACGGGATGGAAAAACTGGTTTGCGTTCATCGCAAAGGCGCCACCCGCGCCTTCG
>JAKJDB010000648.1 GCA_022706175.1 Candidatus Zhuqueibacterota bacterium
ACAGAGTGTTTTTATCCTGAAAGGTGTATTCATAATACGAGCCGCCGGTCCACTTGTCCGGATTGTTATAGGTCGCCTTGGAGGCGGTGATGCCGGCCATGGAGGGTTTGATCTCCTCGGGGAAAAAAGTCCCGATCTCCTCGATCGACCAATAGGGATGCAGGCCGAAAATCATAGAAAAAGGTTTTCCGTAGAGGTAGCGCAGACACCAGGTCTGTTGTTGAATGGGCTGCAGCAGGCTGCCGTGCAGAGATCCCAGAACATATTCACGGTTCATGTAGGTGTATTTATAAACCGGGGGATTGAGCTCTTGGCCGAAACGGATATTGTTGCGCACCCGTTTCCGCTCTCTCTGCACATAGGGCGTGCTGCGATCCATGGCCATTTGATAGATCATGTAGGGCAGTGTGTATCCGGATTGCAGGGCGTAATAGCACCAGCCGCTGGTGATCGGGTCCCCGGCGCCGAAGTACAAATAGGCGAAACCGCTGGAGGTGGAACGATCGAACCGCATCAGATTGACCTCGTAGATACGGCTGTGTCCGCCGCCGTACTGTTGCTGTAAATGTTCTACGGCAAAATCAGCCATAAAATAGTCGGCCAACATGGCGCCCAGCTGTTTGACCTGGCGGTCCTTGGCATAGCCAGAGAGCAACGTCGCGGCGATCATATACTCCGCCAGATAGTCCGGTGAGTCAAACTCGCCCTGGCCACGGCTGGTGGTCAATCGAGCCCAAGAAAAGAGATAGTCGCGGCTTTCCAGACGATTTTCCTCCGAGCTTTTACCGTTGTACCATTCAGAGCCTGGCAGATTGGGCCACTGTTCCGCCGCCAAATACAGAGTGGCATAGTACATGGCCCAGTGGTTCTCAGTATCGCCGCGGGTCGGCGCATAGGTTTTCCACGCTCGACGCACGGCTGCGGCAGCCGGCGCCGACATCCTTCCCTTGCCCGCCATATAGGTGCCGATGCAGGGAAACATCCAGAACATATCACCGCTGGGGTTCTTCAGCAGTTGAATAAAAGCCGAATCCGCCCAGGCGAGATTTTTGCCGGTCCGATAGCGGGCAGCGATGGAATTGTAATTGACCGCCCGCATGGTATCATACACAGCGAAAAACGCTTTTTTGCGCAGCTCAAAATTGCGCCGATAGACCGATTCAGACTGCAATTGAGCCGGCGCCCATTCCGCCGTGGCCAAAACAAGTACAAGCGCAACGCCCATCCATTTTTTCATGATTTATCTTCCATAGTTGACAATGTTGATGCTCCAGACATAGCCGCCGTTGATGCCGTGAGGACGCCAGGTCAGGCCGCCGTCTCGGGATAGAAAGACGCCGTGCGTCGTAGAGCCGGCATAGACGCAGCGGCTGTCGGCCGGATCCACAGCCAGAGAATGAACATCAAGCGACGTCAGGCCGCTGAAATACTGCCTCCAGGTTTTGCCGCCATCGCCGGATTTATAGACGCCTGTTTGAAAACCGCCGGCGTACAGCGTATCCGGATGCGAAGGATCAAAAACGACCGAATAAAACGTGGCGTGCAGGACTCCGGTGTCGCATTTCTGCCAGTTCTTGCCGTGGTTGACGCTGCGATACAGGCCATGGTCTTCTGTACCGGCAAACCACACCTCCGGATCGCGCGGGTGCTGCACCAGGGTGCGCACGTGACTCACCTCCAAGGTTCCGGCGACCCAGTGTTCACCGTCGTCATCGCTCTCAAAGAGACCGGCCTCTGTGGAGATCAGCAACCGACCGGCCCGGCTGTCATCGATCACCAACGCGGTAATGAAGGTGGCGTTCGGATGGTCCAATCCGTTGTTATGCATCGTCCAAGTGCGCCCATCATCCGTGGTTTTATAAAAGCCGTAGGGGGAGGCTGCGTACAGCTTGCGCGGATTATCCGCCGCAAACCGAATGAGGCTGACTTCGGTCATGCGCCAGTCGCTGGTGGTCTTCCAGGTCTTGCCGCCGTCCCAGGATTGCTGCACGCCGGAGTGCGTCGCCATGGCCAGGATCCGGCCTCCGCTGGGCACATAGACGTCCATCGAGTAGACACGATTGTTGGGTCTGCCCATGAATCCCCAGGCGGTGTCGCCCGGCGCCTGATAAAACAAACCTGACAGCGTCTGGTTTTGGCCGACATGGGTGTAACTGGTGGACAGCGTAGTGGCATAAACGATTCGCTCTGCGGCTGTGGTCATAGCCGTCCATACACTCAGGAGCATCCAGAAACCGAGATGAAAAATGGTTTTCATTCACTATTCCTTCATAGGCAAGATATGATTGTTAAAGTAAGCATCCACATGCAGCCGATCAAGATACATATTGCCGTTGCCTGAATATCTTCTTATCTTTTTCTTTTAAATGAGGCATCGCCAAATGCAATTCCGACTTCACATCCTGGTTTTTTTTGCCGCTCTTCTGACAATAGGCGGTCGATTTTGGACCCCCGACTTTCGATGGCTTTTATATTTATCCAAGCCGCTGACAACGCTGCTGATCCTATTGCTATCCATGGTTCCTGCGGCCACGGCGTGTCGACGCTATCAGCGGTGGGTAGCCCTGGGCTTGTTTTCATCGTTGATAGGCGAT
>JAKJDB010000649.1 GCA_022706175.1 Candidatus Zhuqueibacterota bacterium
TAAACCGTATTCCGCTGATCAACATCCACCGCCATGTCTAAAAACACGTACATTACTGTCCTGGGAGCAGGCAGCTGGGGCATGACCCTGGCCAACCATTGCCAGCATCTCGGTCATCAGGTTACCTTATGGGAATTCGATCCCCAATCCGCCGAACGTCTGGCTGCGGAGCGTCGCCGCGAAAACCTGTTGCCGCATCTGCTTCTTCACGACCGCATCACGATCACCAGCAACTTGGAACAGTCGCTGCAAAAGGCTCAGATCGTTCTCCTGGTCACGCCATCTCATGTCACGCGCTCTGTGTTGCGAGCCACTGCACGCTGCCGTTTCCCTGGCAAACCCATCTGGATGAGCTGCACCAAGGGGTTAGAGCAGGAAACTCTGATGCGGATGTCAGAGATCTATCAGCAAGAGTTTGCGGTCAGGGATCTAAATCATTTCGCCGTTTTGTCCGGTCCCAGCCACGCGGAAGAAGTAAGCCGAGGGATTCCAACGGCGGTGGTTATCGCTTCCCCGCTGGATGATCGCGCCGCTTTTTTACAAAAAGCCCTGTCCTGCGATTATCTGCGCTGCTATCGAAGCAACGATCTGACCGGTGTCGAGCTGGGCGGCTCATTGAAAAATGTGATCGCGATTGCAGCGGGAATTTGTGACGGCGCCGGCTTTGGCGACAACACCAAGGCGGCGCTGCAGCCCCGCGGGCTGGCGGAAATCACCCGGCTGGGCCGCAAGATGGGAGCTGATCCGCTGACCTTCGCCGGCCTTTCAGGTATGGGTGATTTGATTGTCACCTGCATGAGTCGGCACAGTCGTAACCGGCATGTAGGCGAAGAGATCGGTAGTGGAAAAAAACTCGATCAGGTTCTAAACCAAATGAGTATGGTGGCTGAGGGTGTACGCACCTGCGTGTCGGCCGTTGCTCTGGCGGAAAAACAGGATGTAGAAATGCCGATCTGCCGCGAAGTGTACGAGGTGCTGTACTGCGAAAAGGATCCCAAATCCGCCCTGTCTTCTTTGATGATGCGGGAATATAAATCCGAACTCTGGTCGTAAGCCGGCGCAGAGCGCCGATGCTTTGACGTGGTGAAGGTCGCTTCTGCCAATCGTGCGTTGATATCCTTTCACCTGTCCGAAAGGAGGATCTCGTGTTTAAAAACATCATAATCGCCGTTGACGGATCTGCGTACTCGGAATCCGTGATCAGCCATGCCGCCGCGCTGTCCAGATTGTACCATAGCCGCATTTTTGTTTTCACCGTAGTCGACGTGCGCATTTTTGAATGGGCCTCCGCGGTGGGCGCTGATGGATTCGTGACCATCGTGCCCTCCGGCACCTTTCAGGAAGAATCGATCAAGCTGCTGGAGGAAAAGGCGGAAAAAATTCTGCAGAAATGCGGGCAATTGCTGGAAAAAGAGCAGATCCCCTTCAAGTTGGAAAAAGCGGTTGGCTCTCCGGCCGAATTGATCCTGGCCAAATCGCAGATCGCCGATGTGGTGATCATGGGCAAACGAGGTGAATTCGAGCGTTGGGACAATCACGATCTGGGCGTGACCGTTCAAACCGTGTGCCGAAGCATTGCCAAACCGCTTATGGTCGTCAAAAAAGAACCCAGGCCCATTCAGAGAATCCTTTTGGGCTATGACGGCAGTGAACACGCCAACCGGGCGCTGCAGCAGTCCGCCCATCTTGCCGACACATGCCAAGCCAAGCTTACCGTGGTCTGTGTCAGCGACGATTTGGAGGCCGGAACGCATTATTGCCAGGAGGCCGAGGAGTATTTGGAATCTTATGCCGGACAAGTGTACACTCAGGTGATCGCCGGAGAACCTTCCAGGCAACTGGTCGCTTATGCACAATCCCAGAGCATGGATCTGATCGTCATCGGAGCGTTCGGCCGTTCACGCATTCGCCAAGCCATATTGGGCAGCACCACCGAACATATTCTACGCTTTTCCACGTGTCCGGTCTTGTTAGTGAAATAAAGGGAAAGGAACCAGGATGGCGCCAAAAAGCTATATCGCACAGGTCGGCCGTTTTCTCGGTCAGGAGGTCACGCTGGAAGGATGGGTGTACAACCACACCCACAAGGGGAAACTGCATTTTATCATGCTGCGCGATGGTACCGGCATCATACAGGCAGTGGTTTTCCGGGACACAGTAGGGGAGGCGGTCTTTGAGCAGAGCTTGCAGTTGACACTGGAAAGTTCTGTCAGGATCACCGGTGTCGTGACCGAAGACAAACGCGCCAAAGGTGGATTTGAGCTGCAGGCCCAGAGGATTGAAATCCTGCAGATAGCGCCAGAGTATCCCATCTCGCCCAAAGAGCATGGGATTGATTTTTTAATGGAAAACCGCCACCTGTGGCTGCGATCGTCCCTGCAGCATGCAATCATGAAAGTAAGACATGAGATCATCAAGGCATGTCGCGATTATTTCGATCAATTGGATTTCACCCTGATCGATGCTCCCATATTCACCCCCGCCGCCTGTGAAGGCACCACCACACTGTTTGAGACCGATTATTTCGACTCTAAAGCCTATCTGACGCAGAGCGGACAGCTCTACATGGAAGCCGCCGCCATGGCGTTCGGC
>JAKJDB010000034.1 GCA_022706175.1 Candidatus Zhuqueibacterota bacterium
CGCCACCATGTCGCACGAGTTCCGCACGCCGCTGACCTCGATCACCATGTCCATCGACATCCTGTCCCAGGAGATCCTGGGACCGCTGTCCGGAAAACAGCACGAACTGCTGGTCAACGCCAAGAACGACTGTGAGCGGCTGACCAAGCTGGTTCGTGAGCTTCTCGACCTCTCGCGATTGGAATCCGCCAAGCATGAGACCAAACGCGAGCTCGTCAGCCTGCCTTTCCTGGTCGAAAACGCCATCAGGCCGCTGCAGCTGCCCTTTAGGGAAAAGCAGATCGACCTCGAGGTGCGCGTGGATTCAGGCTTGCCGACGATTTTGGGCGACCAGGAACAGCTGACCTGGGTGCTCACCAACCTGATCAGTAACGCCCTGCGCTACACCCAGGAGCACGGTCACGTGACCATTGCCGCGGAGCAGATCGACGAAGAAATCCATGTGCGGGTTTCGGACACCGGCCGAGGCATTCCGCAGGAAGCTTTGACGACCATCTTTGAAAAATTCGTCCAGATAAAAAAAGCCACTGAGACGACGCCCGGCAGCGTGGGGCTGGGACTGGCCATCGCCAAGCAAGTGGTGGAGGATCACGGGGGACGCATCTGGGTGGTCAGCGAAGTCGGCCACGGCAGCACCTTCACGTTTACTTTACCCCTTACGAGAAAAACCTGATGGACCATCGTTCCGCCAAAGTGCTCGTCATCGACGATGAAGCGCACATTTTAAAAACCATCGGCATCTGCCTGGATTCGATCGGATTTCAGACCTATCTGTTCACCAAACCGCAGGAGGCTTTGCAGGAGGCTCAGCGTCAGCCCTTTGATCTGGCTTTTGTCGATCTGAAAATGGCGCCGCTGGACGGCATGGAGGTGCTGGCCCATCTGCGCTCTTTTTCGCCGGAGACCACGGTCATCCTCATCACCGCCCATGGCTCCATCGACAGCGCGGTGGAAGCGATTAAAAAAGGCGCTTACCACTATCTGCAAAAACCGTTCGAGTTCAAAGAGCTGCAGATCTTTGCGCAAAAGGCGTGGGAGTACCATCAGCTGCGGCAAGAGGTGCGGGCGCTGCGCAAGCAGGTCGATGCCTGGTGCGATGCCGGCGACTTTATCACCCGCAGTCGGGACATGCTGGCCATGCTGGATCTGGCCGGCCGCATCGCTGAAAGCAACATCAGCGTGCTGATCGAA
Source organism: Candidatus Zhuqueibacterota bacterium (assembly GCA_022706175.1). The sequence goes on from JAKJDB010000034.1 coordinate 1,192, forward strand.
GGCGAGAGCGGCACCGGCAAAGAGCTGGTGGCGCAGTTCATCCATCGCAAGAGTCCGCGGGCGGACAAACCGTTCATCCGGATCAACTGTGCCGCGTTGCCCGAGGAGCTCCTGGAAAGCGAGCTGTTCGGCCATGTCAAGGGAGCCTTCACCGGCGCGGTGCGCGACCGCCGCGGCCGGTTTGAATTGGCGGACGGCGGCACCATTTTTCTCGACGAGATCGCCGAAGTGTCGCCCGCCATTCAGGCTAAACTGCTGCGGGTGATTCAGAGCAAAGAGTTCGAACTGGTCGGCGAGAGCGTCAGCCGCAAGGTGGATGTGCGCATCATCGCCGCCACCAACCGAAACCTCGATGAGGCGCTCAAGGAGGGCACCTTCCGCGAGGATCTTTTTTATCGCTTGAATGCGGTGCGTTTAAAGCCCACGCCGTTGCGCGAAAGGCCGGAGGATATTCCTCTGCTGGTGCAGCATTTCATCACCAAGCTGTGTACCGAACAGGCGATGGAGGTCGCTCCGGAGGCCATGGCCGCCCTGCGCTGTTATCGCTGGAACGGCAATGTCCGCGAACTGGAGAATGTGATCGAACGGGCGGTCATTCTCGCGCGTCAGGGGGTCATCGAGCTCGCCCATCTGCCCGAAGAGGTGCGCAGCAGTATGGAGAAGCCGACCTATGCGTTCTCCCTGGAGGAGATGGAAAAGATGCATATCAAAAAGGTGCTGCAGCACAGCAAAGATTACGACGAAGCGGCGCGCGTGCTGGGCATCGATCCGGCGACCTTGTGGCGCAAGAGAAAAAAATATCAGCTCTAGGCCGGCGCAGCCTGCTGCAGCAAGAATCAAGTGAAGACTATTCAATGGTTGCAATTTGCAAAACAGTTTAGTATTTTGTTTTTTTTAAAAATAGAAAATTCTCCTTGAGCGCGGCCTGATTCATCTTGCGAAATGCAATCCAACGGGGATGAACTTAAAAATGATCGCGCGGCAACCCACTGAAATACCACTAGTTGTACTTGTGGCGCTCTCTGGCACGAAATTTGATCGAACGATGGTGTAAATCATGCGGTCTCGGTTCCGTTTTATTCATCGAGGAGTGCACCGTGGCTGTTCGTGCCATGACGATCAATAACTTGGACATCGCCATACTGGAGCTGCGCGGTTCGTTCACCGGTGGCGATGAAACCGACGAGTTAAAGTTCGCGGCATCGGACTTGTTCGAACAAGGCAATCGTAAGTTGATCATCGATTTGGCTAATGCCACCTATTTCAACAGTCTGGGCATCGGCGCTCTGATCAACATTCACGCCCGCTACACGCGCGGCGGCGGCCTGATCAAATTGTGCAACATGGGCAAAGGTGTGGAGAACGTTTTTGTCATCACCAAGCTGCTGAGCATTTTCGATGTGGAAGAGACCCGCGATGAGGCGGTCCAAAATTTCAAGCGTCTAGTACCACCTAACCCACTTATTCAATTTAACTCAAAGGAGACTGTATCATGAAACAAGGTGTCTTCATCACGATCCTGATGGTAGCTGCATTTATCATCGCTTACATCATCTTCAACTACATGTTGCCCGACTACATTAAAGCCGGTGGCCCGCTGGTCATCATCTTGATCATGCTGTCGTTGATGGTCGTGACGTTCATCTTTGAACGTCTGCTGGCGCTGAACAAGGCGAAAGGCAAAGGCTCTCTGACCACTTTCCTGCGCAAGGTGCAGGCGGAAATCAGCAAAGAGAACATCGACGGCGCCATTGAGATCTGCGACAAACAGCGCGGTTCCTGCGCCAACGTGCTGCGCGCCGGGTTGGAAAAATACAAGCTGATCAAAGGTTCCAACTCTAAATCCACGATGAAAGAAACCCAGGAAGAAATTCAGCACGCCATCGAAGAATCGATGATGCTGGAAGTTCCGCTCTTGGAGAAGAACCTGGTCTTTTTGTCCACCATCGCCTCCATCGCCACCCTGACCGGTCTGTTGGGCACCACCCTCGGTATGATCCGCGCGTTCAAGGCCCTGGCCAAATCCGGCGCTCCGGATGCCATCGCCCTGTCCCTTGGTATTTCTGAAGCGCTGGTCAACACCGCCGGCGGTCTGTTCTGCGCCATCCTGGGCATCATTTTCTACAACTATTTCGTCACCCGCATCGACAATTTCACCTATATGATCGATGAAGCCACCTATTCGATGGTCACCACCCTGGCAGAAAAACAAGCAGGCATCAAATAAGCAAATCGAGGAAAACCATGGCACACAAGAAGAAGGGTCGTATCAACATCTTTATCGACATGACGCCTATGGTGGACGTGGTGATGCTCCTGCTGACTTTTTTCATGCTTACCACGCATTTCAAACCACCCTCTGAAGCGGAAGTCGCGTTGCCGAGTTCGACCTCGCAATTCAAACTGCCGGAATCGGACGTTATGACGGTGACGGTGACCAAAGACAACAAAATGTTCCTGGGGCTGGATTCGCAACGCTTGCGCGCCCGCATTTTCGGCGAAGAGAACCAGTTGAAATCCGGCATTGAACTCGAGGATCGCGAGACCCTCGCCAATATGCTGGTGCAGGCTCGAATGGCTAATCCGAAACTCCGCACCGTGATCAAAGCGGATAAAGAGACGCCTTACGGACCGATCGAAGACATCATGAACATTCTGCAAAAAGTAAAGATCACGCGGTTCAACCTCGTGACCGAACTTGAAAAAGAATCTCTATAAGGGAGCCCACATCAATGGCTGGTGCTGATCTTGCCGCTGCATCCGGTGCAGCAAAGGGCAAAAAGAAACATAAGAAAAAGAAGCGGTTGAACGTACGCATCGACATGACGCCCATGGTGGACGTGGTCATGCTGCTGATCACCTTCTTTATGCTTACTACGGTGTTCAATACGCCGCAGACGATGGAGATCAACCTGCCTCCGGATGATAAAACGGAAGTGGAAGTTGCCGAGTCGAGCCTGCTCACCCTGCGGGTGCTGGCCGACGGCTCCATCTATTGGAATCAAGGCTTTGAGAGCGCTCAGACGGTGGAGTTCAAAAACCTGCACAAACTGCTGGTCGAACGTCTGGCGGCCAATCCCAAGCTGATCTGTCTGGTTAAAGTGGAACGGGAAGGCACCTACAAGATGATGGTCGATATCATGGACGAGCTGAGCCTCGCCAACATCACCCGTTTCAGCTTTGCACCGTTCAAAGAGTTCGATAAAAAATTTATCGCAAAAGCGTCTTAATTCAAGGAGAGTACCAATGTCTCAAGCTGCCATATCCGCATCCGGATACGGCGCCATAGAGCTGAAACAGGTTGCTAAAAAATACGCCTATTGGGCGTTGGCGATCGCAACCGTGATTCACCTGATCTTTCTTGGTGGCTACTGGGCTACGGTCTACCTGGCCAAGGAAGAGGCGCCGCCGATGCGAACGGTACGACTTAAATACACCGAATTGGGACCGCCGCCCTCCATTCAAGGCAGTGCGGCTGCGGTGGCGCCCTCGGTCTCGGTGGCCAGTCCAACGGCCAGGCCGAGCGTCGGCATTCCGGTTCCTGTGCCGGATGCCGAAGTGAGCCCGGAACAAACCTATGCCTCCCAGACGGAAATGAGCCAGGTCTCTGGCCCGGTCGGCGAGGGAACGGGCGAAGGCGGCTCCGCGGTGATTGAGCAGGACATCAATGTTGAAAATATCGAGGAAGAAGAAGCCCCCCCGCCGGATTTTGTTCCCTTTGAAAAGGAACCGGTGGTGGTGAAAAAAATCGAACCCGCCTATCCGGAACTGGCCCGCAAGGCCGGCCTCGAAGGCACCGTCTGGGTGAAAATGTGGGTGGATAAAGAGGGCAAAGTGAAGGACGTGGTCATCTTAAAGTCCTCTTCCGAGATATTTAATCAGCCCGCCATCGACGCCGCCAAGCAGTGGATCTTTACTCCGGCGCTGATGAAAACCGGCCCTGTGTCGGTATGGATTTCCATGAACTTTAATTTCAAATTGAACTAGTGGATGTATGGATTCGCCGGATGCTGCAAAAATATTCGCCTATGGCGTTGCAGCCATCAGCTTCATAGCCGGTGGGCTGTTGCTCACCGGCTTGCTGCCCTTTGATACTCTGCCGGCCGTGAAAAATACCTTCGGCGTCGTGCTCCTGCTGATGGGGCTCTATCGCTTTCTGGTGACGCGCTTCAAGCCCAGACCGTCTAAATGGAGGAGGTTCACCAATGACGATCAGGACTAACCTGCTCTGCTTATCCATCGCGCTGCTGACGGCCGTCGGATGCGGGCCGAAAAAATCCGCTCCCCGTGAAACACCGACGAGCGGAGATCTGCTCATCTACGCATCTGAGGCGCACCTGAGCCTGGTGCAGGAAGAGGCCGACAGCTTCCAGCGGCTCTATCCGCAAGCCCGCCTGACGGTGCAGGGCGTCAATACGCGCAAGGCGATGGTTTTTCTCATCAACGACAGCGTGCGTATGGTGATCGCGGACCGCCGGTTCAATCCGGAAGAGCAGCGAGTGATCAAAGAGGCGAATCTGGAAATAACAGAAATGCGGTTTGCGGAGGATGCTCTGTCCTGCCTCGTTCATCAAAAGAACGGCATGCAGAGCATTCCCCTGCAGACTTTGGAGGGGTTGATCACGGGTCGGATCACCCGATGGGAACAACTGCCCGAATCCGGCCTCACCGGCCCGATCGATCTGGTGCTGACGGACCGGAACTCGGGTGTGTACGATTTGCTGTCGCGCCGTTTCTTTAAACTGGAAAATCCGCTGGCCGTCACCACTTTTTCCGCCGATCAGGCGGATGTGCTGAACACGGTGGCGCAACGGCCGCTCGCTATTGGTATCGCTTCCATGGCCGGCTACAAAGCCACGCCCCTGGGAAGAGTGAAAAATTACCGCCCCTATCAGTATTACATCTATAATGGCAATTACGCTCTGCACTATTCACTGTACGCCACTTTCAATGCTCAATCGAGGCTGGCCGCCGGATTTGCCGCATTCATTGCCAGCGCACCGGGCCAAAAAATAGTCCAGAACTATGGATTGGTTCCGGGAACCATGCCTATCCGTTTCGTACAGATTAATTAGGAGTGTCTGACTCATGAAAAGAATGCTTGCTTTCCTGCTGATCCTTGCAGTGGGATGCCTCCCCTTGTTCGCTCAGGACAGGATCGCCAAAGGCAAGGACCTCTTGCTGAAAGGTCATACCAGAGAGGCGCTGGCCCTATTCCGTAAAGCCGTTGAAGCGAACGCCAAGGACGACGCGGCCCTGAGCTGGCTCAGCAAGACCTTGCTGGCTATGCACAATCCGGATTCCGCCTACACGGTCGCCAAGGATCTCATGATGCTCAATGCAAAAAATCCGGACGGCTACATGCTCTCCGCTCAAGCGCTCTCGGAACTGAAAAGACCGCAGGAGGCCTACAGCGTGCTGAGCAAAGGCCTCAAGGAAACCAAGAACAACGTCAGCCTCCTGGTTCAATTGGGCCTGGTTCATCTGGCGAACGACTCCACCAATCAAGCGGTGGTGGCTTTCTCCCAGGCCAAAGAGCAGGACGCCAACAATCCCAGACTCTATGAAGGACTGGGCGATGCCTATGTCAAGATGGGCACCCAGGCCATGGGCATGATGCAGTATCAAAAATCCCTGGAACTGGACTCCACCCAGATCGACCTGCGCTATAAGATGGCCAACATCTATCTCGAGGACCGACAGTACGGTGAAGCGGGAAAAATGTACCAGAGCATCTTGCGCATGCAGCCGGACAACGAGAACGCGGCGCTGGAACTCGGCCGCCTCTATTTTCTCGCCAAACAGTGGGCGCCGTCCGCCAAAGCGCTGGAGATGTATCTGAAAAACCATCCCGACGACAAGGATGTGTTTCTGATGGAGGTGGAGGCGCTGTCCAACAGCCGGCAGCACGAAAGCGCCCTTGCCGCCGCCAAACACGTCCTCGAAATGGACCCCAAGGCGCCGAAAGCCCTGCTGGCAGCCGCCCGGTCTCTGTACTTTTTGCGCAAACACGACGAGAGCAACACGTATTATGACCAGTATGCGCGCATGGACACGTTGTCGGTCGAAGACCTCAAACGCATCGGCCACAACTATCGCTATCTTAAAAACGACAGCATGACCACCGTCTACTGGCAAAAAGCCTTGGCCCTGGATCCGAACCAGTCCGACATCTATTCCGAAATGGCGAATTCGTACATGCGGATGAAAAACTGGGAGAAAGCGGCGGAGATGTTCGAGAAAAAGATCGCCAGCGACTCCACCTACGTCACCGCCTACATCAATTACGCTCTCTGCAAACAGCAGCTGAAAGAGTTTCCCCAGGCCCACGCCGCCCTGTCCAAAGCGCTGCAAATGCGGCCGAACTATGTGCAGGGCCACTACTATATGGCCGTGGTGCTGACCCAGATGGATTCGGTGAAAGCCGCGCGCACGGAATTCGAAACCGTGGCCAAAATCGCTGAACCGGAAAAAGACAAATACAAGAACGAACTCAAACGCGCACATCGTTACGTCGCGATTGCGTATCTGCAGGATAAAGCCTACGCCAAAGCCGTCACGCCGCTGGAGAAATACACCGAGCTGGACCCCAACGATGCCGAGATGTGGCTCTTTCTGGCGCAGACCTACTATGCGGTCAACCGCAAAGAGGATGCGAAGCGGGCTTTCCTGCGCGTGCAAAAACTGGAGCCGAACAATAAAGACGCGCAAAAAGGACTCGATATCATAGAAATGTCGAATTAAAGGTGTATTGAACGAACTCCAAGAAAGGGACGACCATGAAAAAAAGCCTCCTCCTGTTATTGGGACTCTTTTTGATCGTGTCGGGCTGCGGCAAAAAAGTGGAAAGCGTCAAGATCAGCGGCTGGGAAAAATTTTCCGATCCCTTGCTCAAGATTTCCTTCACCCATCCGGCCGGATGGCATTTGGAGCAGGAAGGCCACAAGATCGCCTATTATTCCTCCATGGACGTCGTTAACAAATTCACCCAGTATGCGGTGGAAGGCAAGGACGGCAGCCGCATCATCGTCAATATGCAAAAGATGCTTCCCATGCCGACGCTGCAGCAGTGCGTCGACAGCTTAAAAATGGATCTCAACAATATGGGATTCGATGTGGCCGCGGCTGAAGCCAAAACCCTGGCCGGTCTACCTGCCTCGCAAGTGGCTTTTTCCGGAGTGCTGGACGCCAAAAACAAGATTCAGGGCGTTCAGACCACTGCGGTGCGTGATTCCATGGTCTTCACCGTGCGCTACGAAGGCTTTAACCAGTCCTTTGTAAACTGCAAAGCCGCTCTGGATTCCGCCATCGCTTCCCTGACTCTGCCCAGCGCCAAAATAAAAGACGCCGATCCGAGCATCCCGGAAGCGGAGCTGGAGCCCTTTGAGAACCAGCTCATCAAAATCATGCGCCCGGCTAATTTCGAAGCCAACACCCCGCAACCCAAAGCGCCGTCCGAATTCACCCTCGATCTCACCGGCTATCGCAAGGACAGCGGCATCCGCATCGATGTCATCCCGGCCAAAGGGTTGAGCCAGGACAAGGTGCTGGAACAAAATGCAAAATTTTTCAAATCCACCTCCCGCGGCGAAGCGACCATCAGCGGCATGAAGGTTCCCTACCTGAACTACAGCATGGCCAAAGACATCTCCAGCCGCGTTTACTTTATCGTGAAAAACGATAAATGGTACCGCTGCATCATGAACTATTACACGCCGATGCGGGCCAACTATCTGCCGGCGTTTGAAAAGATGATGGGTTCTCTGACGATCAAGTAAGCCATCGTCCGCTGGTCCCCCTGGAGAGATCCGGAATGGGACGCATCCAACAAAAAAAGCCGCTCTCATGGAGCGGCTTTTTTTGTCTGTTACCGTTTTGTTCTCCGCTGCCCCGATCGCCGGTGCGCGACGCGGTTGACCGCCGTGAAACGATCACTGTTTCTCCAGCTGTTCGATCAACTGCCGCAGCGTTTTTTCCGTGGCCAGGCTCAACGCACGGATGATGTCATCCGCATCCGTACCCTGGATCGTTTCCTCCGCCGTCAACGTCCCCTCCCAGATCGGCAGGTCGCGCACCCCCTCGCTGACCTGCGCCTGCAGGGAGACCCGTCCGAATCGCCTTTCCGGCGTGACGATCTCTTCAAAAGCCCGCACCGCAATGGCCAGAGACCAGAACCGTTCCTGCGCATCCGGCAGCGTGGCGGTCACCCTCTTAAATACACCGGTCTTGGCGAGAAAATCCAGCGTGCTCTGCTGGATCATCTCCGTCGGCGCCAGCGCCCATCGGCGATAAGGGTCAAACTGCACCTCATAGCCCGAGGTGCGAAAGATCAAACGGTCCTGGCTATGCACCGCATCCGCGGTCACCGAGGCGAGGCGAAGCACCAGTTCTTTTTTCACGGCGCCGGGCTGTGGATCCGGCACGGCCAACAGATAATAGCGGGCTTGCGGCATGTGTCCGCAAGCGAACAGCACCAGCGCAGCACACAGCCAACCGATTCTCATCATGGTCCATCCTCTATTCATGTCGTGCCCTTGGTCAGGGGAGCTTTCGTTCCGGTGCATAGTTCTTGCGCACCAGATTCCACGGTTGCTCCTTGATGGTCTGGCTGAACTCTTGCAGATTGCGCGTCAACCGGGCGGAGTGATCCAGAATCTGCGCCAACTCCCGGCGATGATCCACCATCGAACCGTTCACGGTTTGCAGCGTCTGATTCATTTGCGCCACCATCGTCTGGCTCTCCCCCAGCAGGATCTGCACCTGTTGCATGGTCTGCTGCAAAGAGCTGTCATTGGCGGCAAGCAGGGTGTTCACCTGCATGGCGGTCCGGTTTAAATTCAGCGTTAGACGATTGACGTTATCCAGTAAAAGCTCCAGGTGGCCGGCGTTGTCGGCGGTGACGCGGTTGAGCGTCGCCAGCATTTCACTCAGATTGCGCCGGTTGTCGTCGTTAAGCAATTCATTCAACCGCTTCAGCAGCACCGTGGCCTGGCTGGTCATATCGGTCATGGGGCCGGACATCTGGGCCAAGCCGGTCACTTCTCTGCTGGCGATCAAAGCGCCGGAGCGAAGCCGGGGCGCTTCGGGTGTGCCCGGAGTGATTTCGACATAGTAGGAGCCCATCAGCCCGATGGTGCTGAGAAACGCTTCGCTGTTGGCGCGGATGGGTGTGGACTCTTTCACCTCCAGCAGCACCTGAATGCCGGAGCCGCCGTCCGAGGGAGGGGAGAACCCCACCACGCGCCCCACCTCCATGCCGGCCAGCCGCACCAGGGAGCCTTCCTCGATGCCGCCGACATAGCTAAAGCTGGTCCTATAATTGACCGTGTTCTCCCAATGGGTCAGACCGAGGATAACGACAAGAAACAGAGCCAGAACCAGCAGACTGATCAGAATGAAAATGCCTGCTTTGATCTCACTGGGCCGATAATCCATAACCACCCTTTTTATGATGTTGAACGTTCCGCCGGTCGCTTGTACAAGCGGAAGGCCGGCCATCCACCATTATCCTATCAAACTTTTCAGATAGCTTTCGCTGTCCGGAACCTGCTCATCCGGCCTGCGCTCCAAAAACTGGCGAACATAAGGATGTTCGCTGCTCTTCAGTTCCGCCAGAGTGCCGCAGAAGACCACACGGCCCTCATGCAGCAACGCCACGCGGTCAGCGATCAGAAACACCGAGGCCAGTTCATGGGTGACCACCACGATGGTCATTTTGAAGGCCTTGTGCAGTTTTAAAATCAGGTGATCGATGCCTGCGGCGACGATCGGATCCAGGCCGGCGGAGGGCTCATCGCAGAACAAAATATCCGGATCCATAGCCAGGGCGCGGGCCAGGGCCGCTCGCTTTTTCATGCCGCCGGAAAGCTGGGCCGGCATGAAATCCTCAAAGCCGGACAGGCCGACGAGATCCAGCTTGAGCCTGGTCATGATTTTTACCGTGGAAGGCTCGAGCGGAGTATGCTCCTGCAGGGGCAGCCCGACGTTCTCCGCCACGGTCATCGAGTTGAACAGCGCGGCGCCCTGAAACAGCATGCCCACCTTGCGCAACACGCGGTTCCGCTCCGGCTCAGCCGCGCCGGCCATATCCACCCCCTTGATCAGAATACGGCCGGCGGTGGGCGTTTCCAACCCCACCAGATGGCGCAGCAGAGTGCTTTTGCCACAACCCGAACGGCCTAAAATAACAAAGGTCTCGTTGGCATAGAGATCGAGGTTTATGCCTTTGAGGATCTCCTTGCCGCCATAGCGTGTACGCAGATCGATGATTTGAATAATGGGATTCTGAGACATGGTCCTGGTGGCGAAGGTTGTTATCGTACGCTGATTAGTAACCGGCATCAGTCCTTGGGCGGATTTAAAACGTAGAATAGAACAACGCGGTGAACATCATATCCGCCAGAATGATCAAAAAGATGGAACGCACCACCGCCGTCGTGGTGGCCTTGCCCACCCCCTCGGCGCCGCCGGCGACGTGAAATCCTTCAAACGCGCCGACCAGGGCGATGATGACGGCGAAGAAAAAGCTTTTAATCAAACCGCTGAAAAAGTCTTTCAGCATCAGCGCATCAGCGGTTTCGTTGAAATAGGCGATCCAGGAGATGTCGAGACTGGTGACGCCGAGCACCATGCCGCCGAGAATGCCGAGCAGATCGGCGATCACCGTCAAACAGGGCAGGACGATCATCATGGCCAGCGTCCGCGGCACCACCAGGAATCTGATCGGATGCAGCGCCATGGCGTTCAGCGCATCCAGTTCCTCCGCCACTTTCATGGAACCGATCTCCGCCGCAATGGCGGAACCGCTGCGGCCGGTGACCAGGATGGCGGTCATCAGCGGCGCCAGTTCACGGGTCACCGATA
>JAKJDB010000650.1 GCA_022706175.1 Candidatus Zhuqueibacterota bacterium
TTTTCGTGGTTTGGACGATCACCGCGCACAGACCGTTATACGCCTTGCGAAAGGCCGCCTGATTGGCCTCATGGCCGGCGATATCGCCGTTGCCCACTCCGATGATCTTTTCAGCGCCTTCCACCGCAAAATGAACCAGGTTGTCGGCGTGGGGAACCCGGACCCCATTCCGGTCCACGATCTCTGCTTTGAGAATCGCCACATCGCGGCCGTCTGCGATCAGCGGCGATATTTGTTTCTCATCCACCAGACCGGCCAGAAGCGGGGAGAGCTTGATCGCAGCCGGCTCAGCGGCGGTCGAAACACGCTGTTCGCAGACCACAACGCCGTTGCGCATGCCCACGGCGCGCAGCACCCCGGGCTGGTAAGGGACCTCCCAGGCCGAGTGTTCCGCCCGTTCCTCAGCCTGTTCCGGCGATGGGGGCTGTCGGCCGGGCGCCCAGGCGGCCGGTTCAGCCGGCCGGCGCTGAAAGCCGAATGAACGATCATTCAGAAAGAGCTCGACGCTGTCGCAGTTGCTGTAGCACCAGACGTCGATGGGCCGCCCCTCGCTCCCCGGCCAGTTCCAATGCGGAAAAAGATGAACCATGGGCTTTTCCGTCCACTGGCTGACAAAGTAATAAAAGGCATCCTTGGGAAAAAGACATAGATCCAGGACGCCGTCGCCGCGGGAGATCAGAGGCCAGGCGTTGCCCTCCCCCCAGCTGTCCTTGCCGCTCCACACGCAGCCGCCGGCCATATAATCGCGCGCCTTGATGCGGCGCCAATAACCCTCCACCCGGCTGCACAGCTCATACATGGTCTCCACCTGTCCGCTGTACAGGTCAAAGTAAGAATCCTCCTCCGCCCGGGCGAACCGCTCGACGCCATAGACGCCGCGTCGGGCGCGGGCGGCGGCGTATTCACTCAGCAGGCCTATCTTCCAGTGCGGAAAATCGAGATGATCCTGATCAGCACGACGCCAGTCGTAATTATAGCTCACCACATCCAGCGCTTCGCCGTAGCCGTTGCGGTTGACCGGCATGGAGGCGGCGGAGGTGGTCAAGCGGGTCGGGTCCAACTCATGAGCCAGAGCAGTGGCCTGCTCGATGATTTTCGTGCCAAAAACCGTGCTCTCCAGCGGCGATTCATTCTCCAGCGACCAGAGGATCACGCTGGGATGATTGCGGTCGCGCAGGATCGTCTCGCGCACCAGCGCCAGTTCCACCTCCGGGCTTTCCAGCTTGCGCTCGATCTCGTCCCAGACCAGCAGGCCGATGCGGTCGCACACCTCCAGACGTTCAGGTGTGGCTGGATTGTGGCTGGAGCGGTAAAAGTTGAAACCAGCCTGTTTCATCACCATCATCGCGTCCCACTGCATCCGGTCCGGCAGGGCCGTGCCGACGCCGGCGAAATCATAGTGCGCGTTGAATCCTCTGAGCTTCACCGGCCGGCCGTTGAGAAAAAAACCGTTATCCGCGGTGAACGCGAACGTACGGACGCCGAAAAAAGTCTCGACCGCATCCACGATCTCGGCGCCGTCATAGACCAGGGTTTGGGCGCGGTAGAGATAGGGATCGTCGATGTCCCAGAGATGCGGCTGTGCCAGATCGGTCTGTTGGTGAAAGGTATGCTCCCCGCCGGCGGGAAGCGTGCGCTGTGACTCGATCTTGGCCCGCACACGGCCGCCGGCATCGATAATCAGAGTGACCAGACGGCATTTTTTAGCGGTTTGATTTTCGTTCTGTATACGCGTCTGCACCTGCACGGTCGCCGTGGTGCGGTTCACCTGGGGCGTGCTGATAAAAACGCCGCACCAGGCCGCGTGCAGCCGATTGGTGATCAACAGCCACACATGCCGGTAAATGCCCGTACCCTCGTACATGTCCTGTTCGTGACGCCGTCCGTCCACGCGCACGCGCAGGCCGTTGGGCGTGCGGTCGCCGAGACGGACATAGTCGGTCACATCATAAATAAAGCTGGTATAGCCGGACTCGTGGTGGCCGAGATAGGCGTAATTCATCCATACATCAGAGGCGCGATACACTCCGTCAAAGACGATAAATATTTTTTTGTTTTCATAAGAGGCGGGAAAGAAGAGCCCTTTGCTGTACCAGCCGATCTCCATGGGCAAAAACCCCTGGGTGGTGTTATGCTCCCGGTCAAAAGCGCCGGTGATGGAGGCGTCATGGGGCAGGTTCACCGTCTGCCAGGGCAGTTGGTTGACCTGGTGGGTCTCCTCCTCATGAGGGAAATCCCGGTTGATGTATTTCCAGTCGAAATCGATGTTGATTCGTTGGCGATCGGACGCGGGCAACAGAGCGGACGGTTCCGCGGCCTGCAGGGCGCCGGCGGCGAGCAGCAGCCAGAACGCGATTTTTTTCATCGATGGACTCCGTTTATCATGCAAGGATCTGCTTATTCGGTCATTCCAGCCGACCGCAACCCCGCGTCGGATTTTCGCTCAAGCCGCGCTCTATAAATGATGCAGATAAAAACGAGACGTTGCATACGACTACGGCCCACCGGTGCAGAGCATGCGCGGTAGAAGCCGCTGAATGTAGTCTGCTCGAACGCCGGAGAATTTTTCAATCACCG
>JAKJDB010000651.1 GCA_022706175.1 Candidatus Zhuqueibacterota bacterium
CGCCGGATTGAGCGGCTTTCTCCTCGGCGTCATCCGGGAATGGGAGCAATGGAAGGAAGTGGATTTAAAGATCCTCATGTTCTGGGATCGTCTGCAGGATGTGCTTTTTTTCACTCTGGCCGGGATCCTGATCTATGGGATCAAAATCCTCTGTTGCGGTTAACCCGTTGAATCCAGCCCGATGAAGATCGCCCATCTGTCGGACCTGCATTACGGCTTTTCCGCTGAACGGGACGCTTTGGTGGAACGCCGGCTGATCCAGATCCAGCGCGCGCGTCCGGATCATTTGATCCTCAGCGGGGATCTGAGTCAGAGCGGCCGTGCTGAAGAATTCCGCACTCTGGCCGCCTTGCTGCGTCGCAGCGGTTTTTCCACCTCTGACCGCTTGACGGTGTTGCCCGGCAATCACGATCTCTACTCTTTTTTCTTTAAAGATTTTCACGCCGGCGGCGACTTTTACCGAAAATGGCGCCAGGTCCCCCGCACGGCGTTGAACATACACGCCTATGATCAGCCGCACTATGAGCAGGACCTCTCCTTCTTCATCCACAGCTTTCGCAACGCCTTTCGCTCCATCCTGACGCTGAACGAGCGGGAAACAGATCCCTATCCCTTTATTAAACTTTTGGACGAACGGGTGGCCCTGATCGTGTTGGATTCCAACCGCTGCCTGCCGCACATCGGCCGCAATGTTTTCTGCTCCAACGGCTATGTGGATCCCGGCAGCGCCGAACGCATCCTGGCGCACGAAGAGTTAGCCGGCAGATTTAAAATCGTGGCGCTGCACCACCATCTGCTGCCCGCTTCGGTGGTGAGCCGGCGGGAAGGCAGGCTGTTCGCCGCGGCAACCCGATTGATCAACCGCCGCGAGCTGGTCGCGCTCCTCGATCGCTTTCATCCGGATCTGGTGCTGCACGGCCATTATCATCGGCAAGAGATGTATCAAATCGACGGAGCGATTCCGGTTATGAACAACGGGGACTGTCGCAAATGGGGGCTGGTCGAAATAAATAAAGGCCTCACGATCACCTCTTCGGACTGAGCGGTTGCCGGCCGGACCGTACGCCTCACCGGCCGATGGCCGCGGGGCAACCGGCTCGCGCCGAATCCGCAGTCTCAGCCGTAGCGGCCGGTGATGTACTCTTCGGTGCGTTTATCAGCGGGATGGGTAAATATTTTTTTAGTATCGTCGTACTCGATCAAGTCGCCGAGGAGCATGTAGCCGGAAAAATCAGAAACCCGCGCCGCCTGCTGCATGTTGTGGGTGACGATGACGATGCAGTAATTTTTCTTCAACTCCAGGATCAGTTCTTCGATCTTGGCGGTGGCGATGGGATCCAGCGCGGAACAGGGCTCATCCATCAGAATCACTTCCGGCTCGATGATCAACAGCCGTGCGATGCACAGGCGCTGTTGCTGATCCATGGGCAGAGTCAACGCCGACGCATGCAACTGATCCTTCAAGCTCTCCCATAGCCACGCAGCCCTCAAGCTCTGCTCCACTTTATCCCGGAGCGCGGCTTTGTTTTTCACGCCGGCCACGCGCAGACCGTAGGCCACATTGTCGAAAATGGACAGCGGAAAAGGATTGGGCCGTTGAAAGACCATACCTACCTTTTTGCGCACCTTTTCGACATCCGCCTTGGCCGCATAGATGTCCTCCCCGTCCACCCGCACAGAGCCGGTCACTCGAGCGCCGCTGATCAGATCGTTCATCCGGTTGAGGCTGCGCACCAAGGTGGATTTGCCGCAGCCGGAGGGGCCGATGAGCGCGGTGATATGGCGATCCAGAATGTCCATCGAGATGTCGTGCAGGGCGTGAAAAGCGCCATAATAAAGGTTCAGACGGCGGATCTCTATTTTGTTCTTCGTTGCCATGAGCCTTATCCAAACCGGCCGGTCACATAATCCAAGGTGCGCTGCTGCGCAGGATTGGTGAATATTTTTTTGGTCTCATCGTGCTCGATCAGCTCGCCCATGAAAAAAAAGGCGGTGGTGTCGGCGACGCGGCCCGCCTGCATGGTGTTGTTGGTCACCAGTACGATGGTGTACTGCTCCTTCAGCAGGGTCAGGGCGTCTTCTATCTTGGCCGTAGAGATGGGGTCCAACCCTGAGGTCGGCTCATCCAACAGGATCACTTCGGGATTCAAAGCCAGGACGCGGGCGAGGCAGAGCCGCTGCTGCTGGCCGCCGGACAGCCGCAGTCCGGAACTCTTTAATCGGTCTTTGACCTCATCCCATAAAAAAGCGGCGCGCAGACTGCTTTCCACCAAGTGATCCAGCTGTGACCGTCCGCTGATCCCCTGCATGCGCGGACCGTAGACCACGTTTTCATAGATGCTCATAGGCAGGGCGATGGGCAGGGCGAACAGCATGCCCACGCGCCGGCGCAGAACGATGGGATCGAAATCCGCGCCATAGATGTCCTCCCCGTCCAGCCGCACCTCGCCCTGCCGGCGAAAGCCGGTGGTCAGATCGTTCAGCCGATTAAGCGAACGCAAAAAAGTGGTCTTGCCCGAGCCGGCGGGACCGATGATGCCGAAGATCCGCCGCGGCGGAATGAGCAGAT
>JAKJDB010000652.1 GCA_022706175.1 Candidatus Zhuqueibacterota bacterium
CGGATGGCGGAACTCTATAGATGCATCGGGGGGCTTTGGTTGCATTATGGAGATCGAGGCAAGGCGCTCGAATATTTTCGCAGGACCTGTAGATTCGAAGGAAGAAAGCTTGGCGCTCTGAGAAGCCGGGCCATGCTTTATTATTATCGAACCCAGACGAAGGTGAGAAGGCTCATCAAACGGATTCGCCGCGAACCATAGGCGAGCGCTCTTGATCCGGGTATTCTCTGAGGGGCAACATACTGGTTCTGCTGCAGGTCTGGTGTCAGCTGTCAGTTGGCGATTCATTCATACTTCTCAACGGAGGTGTTCGAATGAACCTCAGAACCAATCTCAAGCTGATGGCCGGAAGACTTATAGGACCGGCCTTAACGCTGTATCGGAAAATCCCTCCTTCCCTTCGGTTTCCCTCCAAAATCATCGACTTTTTTTGCTGGTTGAAGGGGCTGGTCCGGTTAAACCTGTGGATCATCACAGGGATCGAGCCGGGCAGCGACCGGAACCTCGTCATCGGCTATGCCGGTATGGAAAAAAATAAAAATTATCTGGCTGATCAGCTTTTTCACGGCGCCTTTACGGAACAGCATGCCGGCAGAATCTGGTTCTGGAACGGTTCAGACGTGCTAAAAAAAAGGGGTTATACCTGTTCCCTGATGGTCACCGAATTGATGCGGGTATTTTTCAGGCGGTTGAAAGGCCGCAAGGCCGTCTTTGTGCCTGATTGGGTGGACGGCAACGTCGATATCTCCGATGAAAACACGCTCTACCGCAAACATAAGAGCCTGGAGTCCGATTTGCGCCGGGTTCGAAAATTTGAATTGGACTATGAAATCACCAAGGATCCCCGACTGGTGGAGGAATTCTATTATCAAATGTATCAGCCCTATATACTCAGAGTGCACCGGGACCGTGCTTTTCTTCTCACGCACGACTGCTATTTGGAGAAAATGAAAAAAGGGGAATTACTGCTGATAAAAAAAGGCGAAGAGAGAATAGCCGGTACGGTCCTGTTCTACGCCAAAAAAGTCGCATATCTTTGGATCCTGGGCGCCAAGGAGGGCGATACGGACTATGTCAAGGAAGGCGCTTTCGGCGCTCTGTTCTATTATTCCATTCACCATGTAAAAGGAAAAGGCTTTAACGAGGTCAATTTCGGCAAGACGCGGGCTTTTCTCAACAACGGCATCATTCAGTTCAAAGCAAAACGCGGAATACGCATCCTTGAGAGTTCCAGAATGGGCTTCAGTCTTGAACCCTTGACGGAACTATCCCACCTGTCGGACTTTTTCATCCGCAATCCATTTATCTTTGAAGACAAAACAGGATTAAACGGCGCTCTGTTTTTTGCCGAGGACCATGTGTTTTCGGAAAAGGACCTCGATTGGCTGGCGAAAAACTATTTTCTCGCCGGGCTGTCAAAGCTGTTCCTCTATCAATTCGGCAGGGTGAATGATGCCTTTCAGACGATGATTCCTGCGGACTATGCAGACAAAATGTTCATTCGTTCTGTTGATACCCTGCTGCATCCTCATTCAGGTTAAGCGGATGACGTGTGCGGTTCAAGCGCCGGCTCGATGCCGGAAAATTCCGGGCCGATAAGCTTTTCGCCATCGCCATCAAGAATCCCGACGAGCACCGAGCAAAATCCGTCGAAACGGCCTTCAGCGGCCTGTGCGGTTACGCCGGCAGCGAACCTTTTCTATAATCCCGTTGCTTCAGGATATTGGTTTTTTTGTCTTCTCGTAATTCCTAAACGTCCGTTTTGCCGGTTAACCCTTTTTGTTGGTTGCCTTGCAGGCCGGCAGCCGCCACCACGGCAGGGTGGGCTGCTGATGATGCTCGAGATGATAGCCGAAATGGAAGCAGGTCAACAGCGAGAGCCACACCGGAAAATCGGAGCTGACGGCGCGATGGGGAGGCTGATACCCCGCCTGGGGCAGGCGGTGCGGCAGATAGGTCCCGAAATAAAAAAGCTGCCAGGTGCTCAATAGGGCCGGCGCCGCCCAGAGGATCAGCAGATTTTCCAGCGCCACGCCTGCGACATGCTGGAGCAGATTAAAGAGCGCCGCCATGCCGATCAGCTGCGGAGCCGTGAGATAGTGCAGCATAAAATGCACGTACCAGCGCACGGGCCCGGTGTGGACGCCGTCGTGAAAATCCGGATCCCGGTCGCCCGCGGGAAAGCTGTGATGCAGACCGTGGCGCCGCAAAAGTTTGTCAAAAGAAAACAGCGCATAACTCAGCACCGTAATGCGTCCAACCCATAGGTTGATCCTTCGGCGCCCCGGAGCGATCCCCTGATGCATGGCGTCGTGGGCGGTGATAAAAAGACCGACATACAGCCAGGTCTGCACGAGCAGGGCCAGGACGATCCTGGGCCAGGGCACGGATCGCAGGTCAGCCGCCAGCCAGTAGACCAGGTGACTGAGCCACGCCGAGTAGATCAGCGCAGCGATGAAGAGGCCTTGTGCTGCGCTGGTTTGCACTTTCGCCATAAAATACTCCTGAGCGTTCATCGTAAACGGACCAGCAAAAAATAGATGACCTGGGCCGCCCAGACATGGCGGG
>JAKJDB010000653.1 GCA_022706175.1 Candidatus Zhuqueibacterota bacterium
CGTTCAATCACGTACACATCAAATTCATCTTGCGGAGGCATCTCCCCCTCATCCGCGCCGCAGCAGGGGCCGAGGATGAACACGCTGCCGTCCGGGTTCTGAAATTGGACTTTGAAGTGATATTCATTCAGGGAGAATTTTTCGACCTTCAAAACCTGATGGATTAGCAGGCATTGATAGCCGTTGATGCCGCAGGCGTTCCGCCAAAGTGCGGCATGGTCCTCTTCAGGCAGCGTGGGATTCATATACTCCAGCTCGGCATAATCCCCGGCGTACATCTCAGCTGCCCGCTGATATTCACCGCTTGATAAGCGCTCAAAGAATTCGACAGCCGCAGCTTCGGCTTTTTGCTCGTTGGATATGGGTCGGATCAGGTCACACGCGGAAAGAAAAAGAGCCAGAGAAAAAATAACTAAGGAAAGACTCCGCTTCATTCATTGGATGATAACACCGGCTGACGCAGATGCCAATCCGTGGCCATTTGGTAAGCATGCGCGAGGCGGAAGAGCCCGGGCTCATCGAAATGGCGGCCCATCAACTGCATGCCGATCGGCAGCCCCTCCCCGTCAATACCCACCGGGAAAGCCAAACCCGGCACCCCAGCCAGATTGGCTGGCAGGGTAAAGACATCCTCAAGATACATGGCCAGCGGGTCATCGCCGTGACCACCGATCTTAAAGGCAGTGGTCGGCGCCACCGGCGCGGCGATCGCGTCCACGCGTTTGAAGGCCTGGTCAAAATCAAACTTGATCAGTGTGCGCGCTTTCTGCGCCTGGCCATAAAAAGCGTCGTAATACCCGGCCGAGAGCGCGTAGGTGCCCAGCATGATGCGGCGCTTGACCTCAGGGCCAAAGCCGCGCCCGCGCGAATGCAGGAACATGTCGATCATGCCGCCATCCTCCACTCGCAGGCCGTAGCGCACGCCGTCATAACGCGCCAGGTTGGCGGAAGCCTCGGCCGGCGCGATCAGGTAATAGACCGGCAGGGCATACCGGGTATGCGGCAGCGAGATCTCAACGATCTCCGCTCCGAGTGATTCATAGGTCTGGATAGCTGTCCGGACCGCGTTTTCGACCGCCGGCTGGATGCCCTCGATGAAATATTCGCGCGGCACGCCAATGCGCAAGCCTTTGATTTGCGCGTCCGGCGTGCAGGCAGCGCCCGCTACCAATTCGTCAGATGAGGTGGCGTCGCGCTCGTCAAATCCCGCCATCAGGCGGAAGATGATCTCAGCATCCTCGGCTGTGCGCGCCAGCACACCCACCGAATCCAGTGAAGAACCGTAGGCAATCAGCCCATAACGCGACACGCGCCCATAAGTGGGCTTGATGCCGGTCACCCCGCAGAACGAAGCCGGCTGGCGCACGCTGCCGCCGGTGTCTGTGCCCAACGCCGCCGGCGCGAACATGGCAGCAACAGATGCAGCTGACCCACCGCTTGAGCCGCCCGGCACGCGGGTGAGATCCCATGGATTATGCGTCACCCCATAGGCAGAGTTCTCGGTGGATGAACCCATGGCGAATTCATCGGTATTCGTTTTTCCCAGGGGCACCACGCCGGCATCCAGCAGGCGCTGGACCGCGGTGGCATTAAAGGGCGGCACGTAATTCTCAAGGATCTTCGATCCGCAGGTGGCGCGTGTACCAGCCAGGCATAGCACATCCTTGATGGCCAGCGGCAGCCCCAGCAAGGGCGGCAATGCAGCGCCTGATCCGCGCGATTCCCTGCGCTGCTTGTCAGCGGCATCCGCCGAGGTCAGCGCTTTTCCTGGCGTCAGGGTGATGAAGGCGTGAATGGATGATTCAAAACTCTCAATGCGCTTTAGAAAGGCGGCGGTAAGTTCGCGGCTGGAGATCTCATTCTTCTCCAGGGCAGTCAGGCATTGCTTAACCGTGAGTTGGGTTAGATCAGACATCGCTCTCACTCCAGCACAGGCGGCACGCGGAATTGGCGGTTTTCAACCTTTGGCGCGTTTTGAAGCGCGTCTTCCACCGCTAACCCTTTGCGGGCCTCATCGTCCCGCAGTCGCGCGAATTCCGGTTGGACGCCTGAGGTTGGCGGAACATGGCTGGTATCCAGTTGTTGAAGCTGTGCAACGTGGTCAAGAATGGCGGAAAGCTGCTGCTGGAAGCGCGTTTTTTCATCTTCGCTCAAATCCAGGCGCGCCAACAGGGCGATGTGGTCAACTTCTTCACGGGTCAGAGTCATGGGCGTAATTATAACCACCGAAGACGCGCAGATGTTATTCTGCCCAGCTGGCGGCGTACCAGCTTAAATAATCCGCGACGTGTTTCCCCCAGTAAGATTCGGTGTGAGCGCCGGGATAGACGTGCCACTCATACGGCATGTCATAATCCTCCAGCCGGTTGGCAAAAACACGCGCCGGGTCGTGCATGAAATCGCGGTCGCCGGCGTCAATCCAAATGCGCGGTTTTTGATCGGGCGGGATCTCCGCGAACCAAAAAGGCGCTGCGTTGAAATCGCCGCGGAAAGGCGCCAGGGAATGGCCGCCGATGGCGCCGAAGGTTTGCGCGTAGATCAAACCAATGCGCATAGCCCACCCC
>JAKJDB010000654.1 GCA_022706175.1 Candidatus Zhuqueibacterota bacterium
CGCTTTTCGCCACTTCATCCAAGAGGTCCGCGAGCAGTACCGCTATGTGTTGATCGACACCCCTGCGGTGCTGAACTATGTCGACAGCCTGAGCGTCACCGCTGTGGTCGATGGGGTGATCCTGGTGGTGCGCGCGGGTCAAACCCGTTGGGAGATGGCGCAGAACGCCAAGCGCAAACTATTGACCGCGCATGCCACTCTGTTGGGCGTGGCTTTGAATCGCCGTAAACCCCAAGTGTGGGATTGAGGGATGGACCAGCCCTGTGATGGAACCGCAAGCTAATCGACGGATGCTGTTATGCTGACGCACACGCAAACCCAATCGCGAAGTAACGCCGCCCTGTGGATCCTGATCGTCTTGATCGCGGTGACGGTCGGGGTGGCCGCCCTGCCGCTGTGGACGTTGGAGACCAAGTGGGCTCTGGCTGCCACACTGCTGTTGTTGTTGCCCTTCATGCTCATGATCGTTCCGGATGTCCGGCGGTTTCTGCTCGCCGGCCTGATCCTCTCCTTGCCGTTGAACGCGGATGTCAACCTCTTCCTGCAGTACGGTTTATTGAGCTGCGCGCATGGCCTGAACTTTACTCTGTCCGATCTTCTTTTACTGATCGCCGTTCTGCTGTGGCTCCTCGAATCGGCGCGCACCAAGCAGGTCGGGGCCATCCGTTTTTATCCAAAGATCAGCTGGCCGACTCTTGGTTTGATCGCCATGATGGCGATATCGCTGATCCCGGCGCAAAATCGGCTCTGGACTCTGTTCGACCTTTTCCGCTTCGTCAAGGCGTATGTGCTGTTCCTTTATCTGGCCAACAACCTGCGCCAGCGCAGCGACGTCCGGCTGGTGATACGAATGTTTTTCATCGGCGTCATCCTGCAGACCGTGCTCTCGTTGTGGCAGATCAACCAGTGGCCGGGTCTTGCCGGCCTGCGCTTGTTCGGCATCTCGGCTGAAAACGGGACTGCGATTAAAATGGATTATTTTTCCACCACCCGGCCCGGCGGCACCATGGAGAGCTGCAACAACCTGGCGCGTTTCTTCGGCTTTCTGCTGCCGCTGGCCTATGTGTTGTCCCTGCGCGGCGAGACGCCGTCCGAGCGATGGTTTGCCCGCCTCACCGCCGTGATCGGCACCGTGGGCATCATCTATACGCTTTCGCGAAGCACCTGGATCGCCATGATCCCGTCGGTGCTGCTCCTGTTCCCGTTTATGCTTTCGCGCCGGCTGCTGACGCTGCGCATCATCCGCAATCTCGCGCTGATGATGATGGCGGGCATGGTGGTGCTGCTGGCTTTTCGTGATCTGATCTATGACCGGATCGTCTCCTATGATTTAGGTTCCGGCGAGACCCGCATCACCTCGGCGCAAGCGGCGATCCGTATGATCAAAGCGAATCCGGTCATCGGCGTGGGGCTCAACAATTACGGCAACAACGCCAAATATTTCTACGACGGCGATGAACCGCGCAGCCGTTACTGGGTGGTGCACAATTCCTATCTGCTCTTCGCCGCCGAAATCGGCCTCATCGGCTTTATCTTCTTTCTCTGGTTCGTGCTGGCCTGTTTTTCCAGCGCCCGTCGCGCCAGCCTGAGCCGCTCCAAGTATCTGAGCGCCGTGGCGCTCGGCGTCCTGAGCGGTTGGATCGGGTTTTTCATCGCCGCCCTGGCGGACAAGAGCTATAAGGAATTTTATGTGCTGGTGTTGACCATGTGGGCGCTGGCCGCTGTCACCGAGGCGATGACCCGGCTGAATCAAAAGTACGAACAGACGGTGGTGCACTATCTTCAAGACGAGTCGGTGTATCATGAACTCTAAAGAGATCGCCGCCATGATCGGCAAACGGGTATGGCTGAGAAAAGCGGCTTATCAGCTGATCTACTGGACCACTCTGCGTGAATGGTACATCAAGAAAGGCCTGAAACGCTACCGGGGTTCCGCCGCAGGCCCATCGGCCATGCTGGACGCCGGCTGCGGTTTGGGACAGCATCTCTACTATTGCGCACACGCGCAGCCCGAGGCCAAGGTGCTTGGCCTGGAGCAGGATCCGCAGCAGGTCGAGGACCTGGCCCATTTTCTACAGGCCGAACGGTTGACCCACGCGCGGGTAGAGTGCTCGGATCTGACGACCTGGCGCCATCAAGATGCCTATGATGTGGTGCTCTGCGGCAGTGTATTGGAGCACATTCGCGAGGATTTGGCTGTACTGCACAGGCTGGCCGCTGCCCTCAAACCGGGCGGCCATCTGCTGCTCTATGTGCCCAGTGCGGAAAAACGCGTTCTGCCGTGGTTGGAGCGGAGAATGCAGGCCGATCTGCGCCGGTCCGGAAAAAAATATCCCCATGAGCATGTGCGCTACTATGCGCCGCCGGAGCTTTCGGCCAAAGTGCGCAGCGCCGGTCTGGAGATCGTCGAGCAGAGGATTACCTACGGCCGTTGGGGGCGATGGGCGTACGATGCGGTGACCTCGGTACAGGTCTGCCGTTTTTTCAAATGGATCTTTCCCTTTTACTTGCTCTTCATCCATCCCTGGGTGCTGCTGCTGATGTGGATGGACATGCATA
>JAKJDB010000655.1 GCA_022706175.1 Candidatus Zhuqueibacterota bacterium
AAACCGCCGGCGTGGCCTCGTTCAGTTATACGGAGCTGAACCAGATGATCATCGGCCGCCAGGCCCAGCTCTGGCTGTTCCTGGCCTTTGGCCTGGCGTTCGCCATCAAAGTGCCCATGGTGCCCTTTCATACCTGGCTGCCGGACGCCCACGTGGAAGCGCCCACCGGCGGCAGCGTGATTCTGGCCGGTGTTTTGCTCAAGATGGGAACCTATGGATTCCTGCGCTTCTGTCTGCCGCTTTTCCCCGACGCCGCTGCGAGCCTGGCTCCTCTGATCGGCCTGATGGCGGTCATCGGCATCCTCTACGGCGCCCTGGTCTCCTGGGTGCAGCCGGATCTGAAAAAGCTTGTGGCCTATTCATCGGTCAGCCACCTGGGCTTCGTCATGCTCGGCCTCTTTAGCTTTAACGTGCAGGCGCAACAGGGCGCGGTGATCCAAATGGTCAATCACGGGCTCTCCACCGGGGCGTTGTTCTTGCTGGTCGGCATGATCTACGAACGACGGCACACACGCCAGATCGCCGATTTCGGCGGACTGGCCTCCGTCATGCCGGCGTTTTCCACCCTGTTTCTCATTGTCACCCTGTCCTCCATCGGCCTGCCCGGCTTGAACGGATTTGTTGGAGAGTTTCTGATTTTGCTCGGAGCGTTTCAGGCAAAACCGTATCTCGCCGTGCCGGCTACGCTGGGCGTAATTCTCTCCGCCGTCTATATGCTGACCATGTATCAGCGCGTTCATTTCGGCAAACGAACCCATGAGGAAAACAACCATCTTTCTGATTTGACCCTTCGCGAAAAGCTGGTGCTGCTCCCGCTGCTGCTGTTCTGCTTCTGGATCGGACTGTTTCCAGGAACTTTTTTGCACAAAACCGAAGCGAGCGTTCAAAAAATATTGACCACCATGGAAATGAAACAGACGACGCTCTTCGACCGCACTGAGAGGATGTCCCCTGCTCAGCCGACGTATGCCGTTAACGAGGAATGAGATGACGTTCACTCTGCCAACCATCAACCTAACAGCCGTCTCCCCCCTGTTGGCCTTGCTGACCACAGCGATCGTTCTGCTGCTGTTGCCGCTGTTTTTCCGTTCCGTTGGACGAAAGGTCTTGGCTCTTCTGGGCGCCATCGGCCTGCTGATCAGCGCCGCCTGTCTGTTCAGGATGCCGGTGGTTCCCGTCAGCGGATTTGACCGTCTGCTTCTGCTCGATCCGCTCGCCATCGCAGTGCACAGCGCTCTTCTCCTCGCCGCGCTGTTGACCCTGCTGATCTCCTTGAACCGGGTGGAAGACGAATACCTGAACTACGGCGAATATTTCAGTCTGCTTCTCTTCAGCCTCATCGGCATGATGATCGTGACATCCACCTGGAATCTCCTCGTCCTTTTCCTGGGATTGGAGCTGTTCTCCATCGCCTTGTACGCGTTGGCCGGCATTCGCAAAATGCGTGCGGATTCGGTGGAGGCATCGCTCAAATATCTGCTTCTCGGAGCATTTGCCAGCGGATTTCTCCTTTACGGCATGGCGTTGCTGTATGGAGCGTCCGGCACGCTGCAGCTGAACGAAATGATGCAGGGCGTCCGGGCCGACGCTTCCACCCTGGCCCTGATCTATGCCGGCGTCATCCTGCTCTTCATCGGCCTGTCGTTCAAGGCCGCACTGGTGCCGTTCCACATGTGGACGCCGGATGTGTATGAAGGCTCCGCCACGCCGGTCTCGGCCTTCATGTCCACCGCCACCAAGGCCGCGGCCTTTATCGTGCTGATCCGCTTGATCGCCTATTCTGAATGGACGATCCGTTTTCCCTGGCCGCAGCTGCTCATCGTGCTGGCCGTGCTGACCATGACCGTCGGCAACCTGTTGGCCATACAGCAGAAAAACGTGAAACGCATGCTCGCCTATTCAAGCATCAGCCATGCCGGCTATTTATTGGTGGGATTGACGGCCGCATCCACCGCCGGCGATCAGGCCGTGCTCTTTTACCTTTTTGTCTACACCGCCATGAACATCGGCGCCTTTGGCGTGCTGTCGCACATGGGCGTCTCCAATGCAGACGAGCGCGTTGATTTCGAATCCTACCGTGGAATGGGCTATCGTTCTCCGTTCGCCGCTCTCTGTCTGGCGGTGTTCATGTTCAGTCTGAGCGGCCTGCCGCCTTTCAGCGGCTTTATCGGAAAACTGTATCTGTTCAGCGCGGCTGTGGAAAAGGGCTATGTTGTTCTGGTCGTCGTCGCTGTGCTCAACTCGGTAGTGTCGGTGTACTATTATATGCGGTTGGTCGTCAATCTGTACATGCGTGATGCCAACGAGGAACTCTCCCTGCCCCGGCCGAACGTCGGCCTGAAGGCGGCCCTGTTCATCGCCCTGCTTCTCACCATACTCTGGGGCGTTTACCCCTCTCTGCTGACCGACCTGCTGGCCGGGATCAGCAGGCCGCTGCCCTGATGCACCCATCCCGCGGGAACGAAAGCCTGGACAGCATGCCGCGCGGACGGGCGACAGGAAAGAGATTCGTTTGTTGCTACGCATTGGTTTTGCTTCTCCAAAGCACAGTGGCTCCA
>JAKJDB010000656.1 GCA_022706175.1 Candidatus Zhuqueibacterota bacterium
TGCTGACTCAACACCAGTGCGGCGGCGGCGGACACATAGGGGGCGGAGAAAGAAGTGCCGCGCAACGTCGAGTCGTAGCGGCTGTGCAAAGTGGTGGAAACAATCTCCTGGCCCGGCGCCACCAGGTCGATGGTCGGACCATAGTTGGTGAAACTGGCGGCATAGTAATCTTCGGCGGTCGAGGCGCCCACCGAGATCACCGGCTCAAAGCCGGAGGGATAGTGAATCAGGTCGGAGCTCGAATTGCCTGCCGAGGCCACCAGGACCACGTTCTGCGATGCGGCATAACGCACCACATCGTCGAGCAATCGGGTGACAAAGGTGTCGCCCCAGCTCATGTTGATCACCGCGGCTTTCAGGCTCACTGCGTAGAGAATCGCCGAGGCGACATCGTCCTCCTCCCCATAGCCGCCGGCGTTCATGGAGCGCAGGTTCAAAATGCGGCAGCCTGGCGCCAATCCAGCAATGCCGATATGATTATCCGCCGCCGCAGCGATCAAACCGGCCACCGCTGTGCCGTGGCCCATTTCATCCATGGGATCATTGTCGCGTTCGAGATAATCACCGCCGCTGGGATAGTTGGGCGCATCGGTAAAATCCCATCCACGCACGTCATCGACAAAACCGTTGCGGTCGTCATCCACCCCATTGAAATCCGCTGCATCCACCATGCCGTTGCCGTTGACATCCTCGCCCGCATGGACGTACAGGCTCCCGACCAGATCCGGATGCGTGTAATCGATGCCGGAATCGATCACCGCGATCAGCACCTCCGCTTTGCCGCGCTCCACCTCCCAGGCGTCGAACGCGCGGATGCGTGACAGAGCCCATTGTGAACCAACGAGGGGATCGTCGGGCAGATGATGCAGTCGAAAAGCGCGGTTCAATTCAGCCGCTTCCACTTCATCCAGCCGCAACAGCTCATCGAGCAACCGCTCCGGATCCACGGAATCGGGCGCCACCCATTTGACCCAGCGGAAAGCGGGATCCGTGAGCATGGCTTTATGCAGACGATTCGAATCGTCGGTGACCGGCGCCACGGGCACAATTCGAACGGGAGGATAGCGGCGCGCCACTGCATCCAGGTTGGCAATTCCGAACCGGGTGTGATCCTGCACCGTTGTTTTAGCCAAAGCGCCGGGCAGTTCACGCAGCCGGATTAAAACCGATCTTTCCGCCGCCTCAGCCGGTGTACCAATGTGACCCATAAGAAACACATAAAGGAAAATCAGGCCCATCAACCGCCGCTCCGGCGCCATCCCACTCATTCCGTTCGTCCTCATACAATTCTTGATTTGTTTTTATTGGTGTTGCAAAAATGATCCATCCTGCAAATGCGCCAGCAACAAGCGGGGCGGAAGCAGAATCAGCAACCATAAAGTTACAACTAGTATGCCAAACTTTTGCACCGGTCCGTGCGCCTGGGCACGCAAATAGTGGACAAAGGAGCGGTGCGAGGAGGCCAGCATCGCCGGCCGGCACTTGCGCACCGCACTGCCGGCCTGATGATAGACAAAGGCGCCGGCGTAAAAACGAATCCGCCAGCCGGCCTCGATCACGCGTCGACAAAAATCCACATCGCTGAAAAACATGAAGAAGCGTTCATCCAACCGGCCGACGTTCGCCAGGGTTCTGCGCCGTACCAACAAGAACGCGCCCTGAGGTTGATCGACGTCGCGGCTGCTGAGGTGATCAAAGTCGCTCATCTTCCAATCGCTGTAGCCGGGCCAGAGACGGTGCAGAAGGCGATGCGGCAGCCATTCGCTGAACACATCGCGGGCGAGTGGAAACCTGCGGCACGAGGGCAGCACATCGCCGTTGCGGCGCCGCATTTGCGGAGCGATGACGCCGATGGTGGGATCCTTCTCCATCTCCTGCAGCAAAATCGGAATCGTGGTGGGCGGAATCAGCACATCCGGATTGAGCAACAGCACATACTCGGCATCGCCCACTCGGTCGAGCCCCTGATTGATCGCCGCCGTATAGCCGCGGTTGCGGCTGTTGATCACCAGCTGGATATGCGGATCCAGGCGTTGTTCTTCCCGCACATAGTCCACGCTGCCGTCCCGGCTCGCGTTATCGATGAGGCAGAGGGCATAGCGATAATTCCGCAGACCATGGCGCAAAGCCGGCAACGCCAGAGCCAGATCATCGCGGCTGTTGTAAGCGACGATCACCACGGCGATCTGCGGCGGACACGGCTCGCCGGGACCAGCGGCCGAAGGCGGGTCGGTTGTGTGGTTCGGAGTATGGGACGGATCAAACATGAATGCACACTCAAAAAAAAACCCGCGTGCGCCGGCAACACGGGTGTAATAGGCAGATCAGTGTTAAGGTCAACCCCGGTCGCGGGGAAGGAGGCGAACCGTTCAGGATTTCTCTTCCTGATTTTTTTTCTTCAGGTACTCCAGTTTGGTTTTATACCATTCGTTATCCGGATTCTTTTTCAGCAACAGCTCAAAGACGCTGATGGCTTTGGCGTACTGACCCTGCGCGGCATAGATCTCGCCCAGCGTGGGGGTGACGAATTTTTCTTTGGGCTTTTCCGTGCGGCTCTT
>JAKJDB010000657.1 GCA_022706175.1 Candidatus Zhuqueibacterota bacterium
GATTTCGCGAGATCATCGATGGTCCCTGCCGCTTGGTCTATACAACGGATTTCGATCAAGACCTGGTCACCGTGATCGCGTTGCATCTTCGCCATTCGGCCGCAGAGTGATCCTTTCGAACCAAGGGCGCGGCATTTGCAGCAGAAAATAGGACGCAGCGAAAACCGACAGCCTGACTGCCGGTGAAGAATGCGTCGAGGAACCGAGTGTACGAGCGAGGAGGCACGCATGCCAAAAAGTAAAAACCTGCGCCAAGCGGCGGTCGAGCTGATCGGCTGTCTGTTCCTGATGGCTTTTTCCGTTCAGGCGGCGGAGAACCCGGGGATCCTGCCGCCGCTGCCGGGGGAGTTCCTGTCCTGTATTCCCTATGAGGATTATATCGACTTTCAGGCGCCCATATCCGACAAACCGGTCTTTGATATTCGCGACTATGGCGCGATCGGCGACGGCAGAACGCTGAACACGGCCGCGATCAACGCAGCGGTTCAGGCTGCGAAGGAAAAAAAAGGCGTGGTGGTGATTCAGGGCGGCGATTTTGTCTCCGGCACGGTCAAGTTGGTCAGCGGGGTTACCCTGCATATCGCAGTGGACGGCGTGCTGCGCGCCAGCCGTGACAGCAGTGACTATGATCCGATGGCCTTGCTGTTGTGCGAGGAAGCGAAAGAGGTGGTCATCGAGGGGCCTGGCCGCATTCTCGGCGAAGGGGAGGCGTGGTGGAAGCCGCCACGAAAACGGGCGCCGCGAACGCCGCCGGCGACCTTTGTCCTGCAGGAGGCGATGGATATGCATTTCGACGCCAAACGCGGCAAGCGGGGCAGACGGCCTTCGCCTTTCATTCGGCTGCTGGAATCCTCTGAGGTCACTGTGCGAAACCTCATCATTGAAAATTCACCCGGATGGACTCTGAGCATCGATGGCTGCGAAGGCGTTCGAGTGACCGGCGTGGTCATCCATAACAACTATCACGGACCCAACACCGACGGCATCGATGTGGTCACCTCCAGCCGTGTTGAGATCCGCCGTTGTTTTGTCTCCACCGGCGATGACGGCATTGTGCTGAAAAATGGCTCGCTCACGCAGAAGAGCGGTTCCATGTCCGATATTCGCGTGTCTGATTGCACGGTCATGAGTTCGACCAACTGTTTTAAAATAGGCACTGAAACCGCCAACGATATCTTTGATGTCCAGGTGTCGAACTGCACTTTTTTTTCCCAGGGCGTCTGGCCGCCGGCGCTCTCCGGCCTCTCCATTGAATCCGTGGACGGTGCGCACGTGGAGCGCGTGCATGTTTCCAACATCCGCATGCGTAACTGTATAACGCCGGTTTTCATCCGTCTGGGCAATCGCAACCGCCGCAAGGTCAAGGACCGGCAGGGACGGTTGCAGGACATCCACATTCGCGGGGTGCAGGCGTCCGGCGCCGAGTTCCCCTGCCTTTTAAGCGGATTGCCGGGTCTTCCTATCCGTAGGGTCACTCTGCAGGAGATGGATGTCGTTTATCGGCAAGCTGATGAGCGGCTCGAGATGCAGAATCCGATTCCCGAGCAGGAGACCGAGTATCCGGAATTTTGGATGTTCGGAGATGTGCCCGCCTATGGACTCTGGGCTCGGCATGTCGAGGGTCTGAGGCTAAAGGATTTCGCGGTGACGCCGCGCAGCGTCAATCAGCGAGAAAAACTGGTCCTGGACGACGTGGTGAACGTGCAGCTGCAGTAAGTGAAATAAGCGGATGATAAAAAAAAGAGGGAGGTCTTTGTTCAGCCTCCCTCTTTTTTTAAGTACTTTTTCAGATCAACGTGCCGGCTCCGTTCCCGGCGACAGGCCTTTGATCAAGTTCTGTATCGAGGTCTTGGCGTCGCCGAACAACAGTATGGCTTTACTCTGTTGATACAATGGATTTTCAATTCCCGAATAGCCCGGTCTGGCGTCCAGGTTGCACACCAGCACTCGCTTGGCTTCGTGGGCCAGCAGGATCGGCATTCCGGAGATCGGCGTGTCGGCTATGGTGATAGCCGCCGGATTGACCACATCGCTGGCGCCGACCACGATGGCCAGATCCGTATCTTTAAACTCGGGATTGATGTCGTCCATCTCGCAGAGCTTGTCGTAATCGAGCTCTGCCTCAGCCAGCAGCACATTCATATGTCCGGGCATTCTGCCGGCCACGGGATGGATGGCGAATCGAACTCGTTTGCCCATTTTTTCCATCAGTGTGGCCAGCTCCACGACGAGAAACTGGGCTTGCGCCAGAGCCATGCCGTAACCCGGAATGATGATGATGGATTTGGCGTTTTGGCCTGCCTCCACCGCCGCAGCGAGCGGATCGCCGGCCGCAGGAGACGCAGGGGCTGGTTCGGTTTGGCCGGCCGGAGCGCCATCCGGATGCGCCGCTGTGTCTTCTTGCAGCGCCTCGGGCGTGGCCGCCGCCTTACTGTGAAATCCGATGAACACCTTGAGCAGATTGCGGTTCATCGCCTTGCACATCACATGGGTCAGGATCGACCCCGAGGCGGCCACAGTGGCGCCGCAGGCGATGAGCAGGCGGTTTTGAATG
>JAKJDB010000658.1 GCA_022706175.1 Candidatus Zhuqueibacterota bacterium
CGGGTGCTGATCACCAGCGCCGGCGAACCGACCTATTTTCTCATCGACATCGCCTACCATCAGAACAAATACGAGCGCGGCTTTGATCAGATCATCGATTTCTGGGGACCGGATCATCACGGCTATATCGACCGGATGCGCGCCGCCATTCTGGCCCTGGGCCATCCGGCCGACAGCTTTCAGGTCAGCATCATACAACAGGTGAACCTGCTGCGCAACGGTCAGCCGGTGAAAATGTCCAAGCGCGCCGGTGAGATCATCGAGATGGACGAACTGGTCGAAGAGGTGGGCGTTGACGCCAGCCGGTTCTTCTTCGTCGATCGCCGCATTTCACAGCCGCTGGACTTTGACATCGAGCTGGCGAAAAAGCAGACGGATGAAAATCCGGTCTATTATGTGCAGTACGCCCATGCGCGCATCTGCAATGTGCTGCGCTATGCGCAGGAGCAGGGCAGAACCCTGCCGGATCAGGCGGAGACGAGCCGGCTGGAGAACGAATTTGAATTGCAGCTGATCAAAAAATTGATCGATTACCCGGAGGTCATCGCCCGCGCCGCGCAGTATCTGGAGCCCCATCGGATTCCGGATTATCTGCAGGAACTGGCCACGGTGTTTCATCGCTTTTATCATGAAAATCGCGTGGTCATGGAGGATGAGGAGGTGTCGAACGCCAGGTTGCTCCTGTGCCGGGCCGCCCGCCTGGTGTTGGCCAATGGATTGAAGATACTGGGTATTTCTGCGCCGGAAACAATGTAAGGAGGCTTGCTCATGAGTTTGCTGGTTGTCGGTTCAGTCGCATACGATTCGATCATCACCCCGCAGGCGGCGGCGGACGAGGTTTTGGGCGGTTCCGCCACGTTCTTCGCCACCGCCGCCAGTCATTTCACTCCGGTGAATCTGGTGGCGGTCGTCGGCGATGACTTTCATCATCAGGACATAGCGTTTTTAAAAGACCGCAGAGTCAGCCTGGAAGGCCTGCAGACCGTGCCGGGAAAAACCTTTCGCTGGAAAGGCCGCTATCTGGAGAACATGAACGATCGCGAGACCATCTACACCCATCTCAACGTGTTTGAGAGCTTTCAGCCAGAGCTTCCGCCAAGCTACCGCAACAGCCCGTTTGTTTTTCTCGCCAACATCGGTCCGGAGCTTCAGTACACCGTCATGCAGCAGGTGGCCAAACCCCTGTTCGTCGCCATGGATACCATGAACTTTTGGATCTCCGGCGCCCCTGAATCGCTGCGCAAAATTCTTTCTGTTGTGGACGGACTGATCATCAATGACGCGGAAGTCAAAGAGCTGTCCGGCGAGTCCAACATCTTTGTCGGCGCTAAAAAAATTCAAGCCATGGGGCCTTCCACTCTGATCATCAAAAAAGGCGAACATGGCGCTCTGCTGGTGCATAACAGCTCTTATTTCTATTGCCCGGCCTATCCGGTCACCTCGCTCTATGACCCCACCGGCGCCGGCGACACCTTTGCCGGCGGCTTTATGGGCTACCTGGCGAAAACCGGCAAGGTCGATGACGCGACCCTGCGCTGGGCGGTGGTCTACGGAAGCGCGCTGGCCTCCTACAGCGTCGAAGCGTTCGGCATCGCCGCGATTCGCGATCTGTCCGCAGCTGATATTCAGAAGCGGGTGGACGCCCTCACCGCGATGATCCGTCTTCCGGCGTGACGCCTGCAGACGATCGGCGATGGCGGGCAACCGCCTGCCTGGGCCTCTGAGCGGCGGCTCCGGCATCGGCCTGAACGCTTCTGCATACCTATACAACGGGAGCGCTTATGAATAACGGTACGGATTCTTTTATTCAGAAATTTTTCAAGCGGGAATCGGCCGGTGGCATTTTGCTGGTGGTCTTAGCGGTGCTTGCCATTGCGGTCGCTAATTCGCCGTTCTATGGGCTCTACCGCCGGTTGATGGAGATGCCTGTTGCGGTGCGGGTGGGCGGTCTGGAGATCGCCAAGCCTCTGCTGCTCTGGGTCAACGATGGTCTCATGGCTCTGTTTTTTCTTCTCGTCGGGCTGGAGTTGAAACGGGAGTTTCTCCAGGGCGAGCTGTCGAGCAGGAAAAAGATCGTCCTGCCGGGCCTGGGCGCTCTCGGCGGCATGATCATGCCTGCAGCCATCTATGTCGTTTTCAATGCGCAGGATCCCATGGCGTTGAAAGGGTGGGCCATCCCGGCAGCCACCGACATCGCCTTTGCCCTCGGCGTGCTCGCACTGCTGGGCTCGCGGGCGCCCGCCGGGCTGAAAATTTTTCTCACCTCCCTGGCCATCTTTGACGATATCGGCGCCATTCTGATCATCGCTTTCTTTTATACCAGCAAAATTTCTTTCACCGCTCTGATCATCGCCGGGGTCTGTCTGCTCGCTCTCTTCATGCTCAACCGCCGCGGTGTCGCTCAAAAAAGCGTTTACCTGACCATCGGCGGCATCATGTGGATCGCTCTGCTCAAGTCCGGCGTGCACGCCACGCTGGCGGGCATCCTTCTGGCTCTGTTCATTCCTTTGAAATCCATCGCGCAGTCTGAACCCTCGCCGCTGGAAAGCCTGGA
>JAKJDB010000659.1 GCA_022706175.1 Candidatus Zhuqueibacterota bacterium
GAATGCGCACCATGTTGTGCACAAATCGATTCGCGGTTATTTCAAAGATCAGCTCATCCCCCTGCCGCTGCCAATCCACCTGATGCACCAGACAGCGAAAATGGTGCAGCCCTGATCCGGCCTGACAAAAGGATTCAAAATCATGTTCGCCGACCAGACCGCTGACGGCGGATGCCATGGCTTGCACATCCAGTTCATAGGGAACATGCCAGCGATACTGCCGACCGACGGCACAGACCCGGCGGCTGATCTGATAGCGATAGCTGCGGCTGCGGGCGCTGTACCGGCTGTGAAAATCGTCCGACACCGGTTCTGCGCTGAGAATGCGTACATCGCGCGGCAGCAGGCCGTTGCCGCCGTTGACATAGATCTCTGGATTCCAAACGCGGTGGCAGTGAAAATTGACCACCTGTCCCAGCGCGTGCACGCCGCTGTCGGTGCGGCCGGCGCAGTGAACCCTGATCGGCTCTGCGGTCAGCCGGCTCAGGGCCGCTTCCACCGTTCCCTGCACCGTGCGTTGCTCCGGTTGCAATTGCCAACCGTTAAAATGGGTGCCGTCATATTCGAGCACTAGTTTGATGTTGGCCACAGGCGCTCAGACGTAAAGACAAGCGACAAAGATCAGGGCGGCGGCGGCCAGGGTCAGTCCATCCGGCCAGCGGAAACACAGCCGGCTGTAGCTGGTCCGTCCCTCTCCGCCGTTATAACTGCGGCTGTCCATGGCGTAGGCGAGCTCATCGGCTCTGCGAAACGCCGAGATGAACAGCGGCAAAATCAGCGGAACCATGTTGCGCACTTTATTCACCAGAGAGCCTTCGAACGCAGCGCCGCGCGACAGTTGCGCATTGCGGATGCGCAGGGCCTCTTCCAACAGCGTGGGGATGAATCGCAACGACAGCGACAACATCATGGTCAACTCGTGCACCGGCAGGTGAAAACGTTTGAACGGCCTGCCGAAGCGCTCCAGGGCGTCCATGATCTCCATGGGCGAAGTGGTCAAGGTTAGAATCGTCGCCAGGACGATGAACAGCGAAAGCCTGATGGTGTAGCGCAAGCCGAGCTGCAGGCCCTCCCAGGTAATGTCCAGATTCAGCAGCGGAAGGCGATACAGAATGCGCCCCGAGGTCCAGAAAAGATGGATGAACAGGGTCAGCAAAAAGAGCCACAGGAACGGTCTGAGATTTCTGATCACCAACCTGCCGGGCAGTTTTGCCAGATAAATGGTGGTCAGCAGAGTCAGCGTCAGAGCCAGCAGGACCAACCCATGCACGGAGATGATCAGGCCGGTCATCAACAGCATGCCTGCCAATAGTTTGGTGCGCGGATCCAGCCTGTGAACGGGTGAATCCGCCGGGAAATACTGCCCCAGCGTAATGTCGGTAAAAAGAGCCATGCCAAGTTTCGATTTTATCTTGTAAATATACTAAAAATATAAAGAATAATCAATTGAAAATGTAGCCGAATTTCGACTATTTTGGCCTTCGGCTCCGTTTTGGATAAGGTTTTTGCTTGATCTTTTAGCAATTAATTGCTATGTTGACGCGATTCAGACACCCACCCTGTAAACAGGAGCGACTATGCAGGAAGCGAACACCCCCGGTGCGGAAAAGGGGAAAACCCCCTACGTTCCGCTCAACACAACCATGAAAGAGCTGACCCTCAGGGCGATTCTGCTGGGCGTCGTCCTGGCGATCATCCTGGGCGCGGCCAATGCCTACCTGGGGCTCAGGGCCGGCATGACCGTGGCAGCCACTTTTCCGGCGGCTGTCATCGCCATGGCCGTGCTGCGCGTCTTCAAGGGCACTATTTTGGAAGAAAACATGGCCCGAACCACCGGCGCAGTGGGAGAGGCGCTGGCCGCAGGCGCCATTTTCACCATTCCCGCTTTTATCCTTGCCGGTGTCTGGCAGGATCTGGACTATTTCAAGAGCACCATGCTGATGTTGGTGGGCGGCGTTCTTGGCGTCCTGTTCGTCATTGTGCTGCGTAAGACGCTCATCGACGACGAAACGCTGAAATTTCCTGAAAGTCTGGCCTGTGCCGAGATCGTCAAAGCGGGACAGGGGGGACAATCCGGCGCTAAATATGTTTTCGGCTCCATGGGGATCGCCGCGCTCATCGAGCTGTTCAAGAACGATGCCGGCATTAAGCTCATTCAGGATTCCCTCACCGGTTTCTATCAATTTAATTTGGCCAAGATCAAGCTGCTGACCAGCAAGGGCGATACGATCTCCGAGCTGAGCTATCGCGGAGGGATGATCGCACAGAGCCCGGCTGCCTCGCCCGCTTTTCTCGGAGTCGGGTATATCATCGGTTATCGTCTGTCGGCCATCACTTTTTCCGGCGGAGTGTTCGGTTGGCTTTTTCTCATGCCCATTGCGCTGTTTCTCATGTACCACCAGCTGGACCCCATCAGCAACGTCGGCTGGGTCGCACTGGCCCGTTCCGCCTACAACGCGGCCGTTAAACCCATCGCCGTCGGCGGCATGCTGGTCAGTGCTTTTTACACCCTGTTTCGCATGCGCAAAAACCTGGTCAGCGGCAT
>JAKJDB010000660.1 GCA_022706175.1 Candidatus Zhuqueibacterota bacterium
AATCAATTTAGCAAAAAACATACCAGCTATTTTCGTAAATTCGTGCGACATCCCGAATGTAAATACTATATTTAAGACGTTTGCTGCCGCCGTATTTTTCGCTGGATTACTTTTTTGTACTTCAAAACAGCGCTGGTTGACTTGTTCTGAGTCATAGGGTCAAAGGAAGAAATACTCTTGGCATCTGTGCTTTTTGTTCATTACCTTTTAAAGGAACAAGAAAACGGGAAACAGTATGAAGAATGTGTACATGGCTAAGGCCATTCAAGAGGCGCAGCGGGGGATACGATTGAACCATGGCGGTCCCTTTGGCGCTGTCATTGTGCGCAACGGCGCCCTGATCGCCGCCGCTCATAATCAGGTGCTTCGGGATCATGATCCCACCGCTCATGCCGAAGTGCTGGCTGTGCGGCGGGCGGCAAAAAAGCGGCAGGATTTTGATCTCTCTGATTGCGAGATCTATACCACTTGTGAACCCTGTCCCATGTGTCTGGCGGCTCTGTACTGGGCGCGGATCGATAAAATCTATTACGGCCCGCCTGGATGCAGCGGAGATCGGCTTTGACGACAATCTGATCTATCAAATCCTCGCCGGCCGGTCACGCCGCGAGCGCATCGAGACCGAAACCCTCGAGCGCGAGGCCTGTCTGCAGGTCTTTAAGCGCTGGCTGGAAAAATCGGACCGGCAGCTGTACTGATCGTCCCGGACGGCGGCCGTCGCCGGATGAAACGTCATTCAGTCAGCCCCACTTTAACTATAAAGGAAAAATCCTTTGGAAGATTTTGAAAAAATTTTCATCGTCAAAAACGAGGTGGAAGCGAGTTTCTGGGAGATGGTTTTGCAAGAGCGCGAAATCCCGCATGTGCTGCGCTCTTATCACGATTCCGCCTATGACGGCCTTTTTCAAATGCAGAAAGGCTGGGGGGTCCTGTACGCCCCGGAAAAGTATCGCACGGTCATCGAAGCGATCCGCAGCGAAGTGGATGCTGAAAACCCGAATGGTGAGGCGGAACAATCATGACGCCGTTTGCCGGATTCACCCAGGACACGATCGCGTTCTTTGCCGAGCTGGCGCAAAACAACCATCGCGACTGGTTTGCGCAAAACCGAGAACGCTATCAGCGCGATGTGATCCAGCCGGCGCAGGCCTTTGTGATGGCCATGGGGGAACGGCTGCGGAACATTTCGCCGGAGGTCATCGCCGATCCGCGCGGCAACGGTTCCGGTTCCATCTACCGCATTCACCGCGATGTGCGTTTCAGCAAAGACAAAACGCCCTATAAAACCAATTTAGGCATCTTTTTTTGGCATGGATCGGCGCGTAAAGGCAATCAGCCGGGTTTTTATTTTCATCTCGATGCGGAAAAACTGGGCCTGTACGGCGGCATGTATGTTTTTGACGGAGCCAAGCTGGAAAAATACCGACAGGCGGTGGTTCATCCGCAGAGCGGACGCGAGCTGTTGCGGGCGGTGAAACAAGTCGAGGCCCATGCGCTCTATCAGCTCGGCGACCTGCATTACAAACGCATTCCCAAGGGCTTTAGCGCAGAACAGGATCCGCGCGATTTTCTCCGCTACAACACGCTGTACACAGTCTATGCCACGCCGATCCCGGCGGAAATCCATTCACCAGAGCTGATCGAGTACTGCTTCCGGCATTTTAAAAATATGTATCCGGTGATGAGATGGCTGCTGGAGCATATGCTGTGATCGCGTCGCTCATGGGCTGTGCACGATCCGGCTTTAGAACGGACAGGGGGCACACGCCGCCTGCTGATTCGGGAACATGGCGCATCCTCCGGCAGGCGACGGTCAATCAAACAGGCGGTACATCATGAAACTATTGATGCTCACTAATCCCATGGCCGGCCGCCGCCAAGGTCGGACGGTCGCGGAAAAATCGCTGGCCCTGTTCGAACAGAGTGGTCTATCGGTGCACAACCTGTATTCCGAATATCCCGGCCATCTGATCGAATTGGCAAAACGCGAGGTAAATAAAGAGTGGGACGGCATCATCGCCCTGGGCGGCGACGGCACGCTGTTCGAGGTCATCAACGGCATGATGCAGGGCAATCCCAAGCTGCCTCTGCCCCTGGGCGTACTGCCCGCAGGCACGGGCAACTCTTTCTCCCGGGACCTGGCCATCAAAACCCATGCCGACGCGGTGGAAAAAATCGTTCAGGCCCGAACCCGGCCGGTGGATCTGGGACACTGCGTCTGCGGCGATCGATCGTTCGTGTTTATCAATATCCTCGGCTTTGGTTTTGTCGCAGACGTGGCGAAAAAAGCGTACAGCTATCGTAGATGGGGCGCGCTCAATTATGTCATCGGCGTGTTCCTGATCACCAGACGCCTGCAGTCCTATGCTCTGGATTTTGAAATCGACGGCATCGCTTATCAGCGGAACAACATTTTTGTCGAGATATGCAATTCGCGAAAAACCGGTGGAGACATGCTCATGGCGCCGGAGGCGAAAATTGACGATGGCCTGCTCGATGTGGTGATCTTGAATCAGGTGAGCCGGCGCCGGCTGTTGTCCGCT
>JAKJDB010000661.1 GCA_022706175.1 Candidatus Zhuqueibacterota bacterium
CGCTTCCGCGACCAGGCGGCACTGTTCTTTCCAGGCCATGCCTTGCATCGCTTCATTGCACATGGCATAACGAAAACCGTTCCATGGGCTCTGTGCTCTTCGGCAGGACAGTCCTTTTACAAAAGCCACCAAAACGCTGGTTTGCAGAAAGTGCCTTCGGCTGCAGTGCATGATTCCTCCCAGGACGGCTCAGATCTCTTTTTGAAAAATGGCATAGGTTTTGGATAGATGGGCGCCGCCGATCTGTTCGCCGACGCGTATCACCAGTACGTTGTCCTCCAGCACCCAGCCAAAATCGCAATACTCGTACCCTTTTGCCTGTGAATAGAGTTTCTGCTGCCAGAGCATGACCCCGTCCAGCCCCAGACGTCGAAAACGACGTTTCACTCCCATGTATCCCAGGCGAAAGCCACGGATGCGGCCTTTGCCGAGCAGCATACGCAGAGCGCGCAATAACTCAAACCGACGGCAGCAGGCCAGCGGCGCCATTTTTTCGAATATATTGGGCACGCCGCCGAAAAAAGCCGCCAGTTCACCGCGCACATAGAGAAAAATGAACAACCCCTTATCGATGACCAATTGAAGATCATCCACGTTCTTTTCCAATTCCTCTTTGGTAAAAGGGACAAAGCCCCAATTATCGTTCCAAGCATCGTTATAAACCTCAAGCATCTCTTGTTTGCGCACAGACAGCGGCCGTTCACCCCATTTCTCGATGGTCACTCCATACCGCTCTATGACTTTGTGCGCAACCCGTTCCAGCTGTTCCTCCATCGGGCGATTGACCGGCACTTCCCAGGATTTAACCTTTTTCACACATTCCATGCCTGCGTTGCGCAGCAGCCGTTCATAATAGGGTTTGTTGTAATGATAATACACCACCGGCTGCGTCTCAAAGCCTTGAATCAGACAGCCCGGCGTCGCCTCGTTCACCGGCAGGTTCTGCGGCCCCCGGATGTGGGTCATGCCTTTGCTTTTCAGCCAGCCGGCGGCGGCGTTGATCAGAGCATCTGCAACCGCTTGATCATCGATGGATTCAAACTGGCCGAAGAAGCCCACTTGATCATGCCAATGCTCGTTATGATGATGATTGACAAAGGCGTTGCATCTGCCGACCACGGTGTCCCCCTCCAGGGCGAGAAAAAAGCACATTTCGCCATGCTTGAAAAACAAATTTTTCCTTTGAAAAAACCGACGATGCCCAACAGGGAAAAGCCTGTATACTCATAGTCAAGCAAGGGCACATAGGCCGGATCCGCCGCATAGTGCTGCCAATGAAAGTCGATGAACTTTTTCAACCACCGTTTGTCTTCCTTAGTGTGGTTGGAAAATTGGATGATCTGCAGCGCCATAAATTGGTTTCCTCTCTCAGTGTCACAGTATATGAAAGGCCGGCATTGAATCCGGCGTGGTCTTAATATCGACAGTTCCTCCCCTCGTCCGCAAACGCCTGCAACAGCGGCAAATCGGCATCGAAGAAATGATCCGAGGGGCTGAGGATAAAGCCGCCCTGAGCGCCCGCTTCGTTGAAACAGCGACGGACTTCCGCACGGGTTTGTTGCGGCGTACAGCCTTTAAAAAAATGGAATTGATCGAATCCGCCGATCAAACAAACTTTATCGCCGATGCGTTGTTTGGCCTCGGCCAGGCGGACATCGCCGCCCATATCCACCGGGGTAAACGTTTCCATGGCGTCTGGCTTCATAGCGGCGATCATTTCGAGCAACGGCATCATACCG
This sequence comes from Candidatus Zhuqueibacterota bacterium, assembly GCA_022706175.1. The sequence goes on from JAKJDB010000661.1 coordinate 1,740, forward strand.
CCGCAGGTATGATAGACCACCCGCTGACCGGCCTGGTGAGCCGCCGCGATGATCGGCGCATCGTAGGGCGCCACGAAGGTTTCGAACACTTTGGGGGAAATCACGGTGGAGGAGGCATCGCCTCCGCCCAGCTCCAGCAGATCCAGGTGCGCACCCTGCAACGAACGGGCAAAATCCAGCTTACGCCGCTGTAGGATGGAGAGAAATTGATGTACCCATTGCGGATCATCATAGGTCTCCATGATCAGTTGATCGATGCCGAACAGACAAGAGGCATCCTGCCAGGTGCCCGGTTGACCGAACAGATCAAAACAGATAAAATGTGAGCGCACCAGGCCGCGATCGCCGAACCGGGCGGCTTCGGCGTTGACCGCCTCGATATCGCAGAGCGGAGAAGGAAGATACGCTTCGATCCAATCGATCTCACGTTTGTTCTTCACCAACCGTTCCGCCACCCAGGTGGTATAGTCGTTCGACTGCAGGACTGTGGTGAGCGTCCCCTTGGGAGTGACGATAGTGTAACGTTCAGTGCGATAGGTGGGATCGTTGACCAGCTCTCTCTCTATGCGCCAGTGATCGGTGATGATCCGGCGGGAACGATAGGTTTCCACCTCCGGCTGCGTCGGATCATAGTACTGCCCCTTGCTGATGTCCGGTTTGAGCAGTTCCAGCCAGCGGATGGGATCCAGACCGAAATGATCAAAAAAGGCATCATAGGTGATCCCGCCCATAACGTGATCGAGAAAAAAGGGCATGACATGATGGGTGGTCACGGGCAGGCGATCGGGAACCCCT
>JAKJDB010000662.1 GCA_022706175.1 Candidatus Zhuqueibacterota bacterium
ATGTCGATATCGTGGATCATCAGATCCAGCACCACCGCCACATCCGTGCCGCGGGGATCGAAGGGCGCCAGCCGATGGGATTCGATGAACCGGGGCGCGATGGGGCGGCCGTCCAGGGCGCGGATCGCCGGATTGAACCGTTCGATGTGGCCCACCTGCAGCAGGGTTTTGCTTTTTCCCGCCGCAGCCACCAGCTGTTCGGCCTCCGTCACGGTGGCGGCAATGGGTTTTTCGACGAACACCGGCTTGCCCATGGACAGCGCCTGCAGGGCCACCGACGTATGCAGTGTGGTGGGCACAATGACGCCCACCGCCTCCACCTCCTGCAGCAGAGCGTCCACCGAGGCAAAGGCGGTGCAGCGGTGCTTTTCCGCAATCGCACGGCAGCGCTCCGCATCGCTGTCGAACACACCGACCAGATCGGCCTGCGGATTCTGCGCCAGCGAGGCGGCATGCATAGCGCCAAGTTTGCCGACGCCAACCAGTCCGATTTTTATTTTGTTCGTCTTTTCCATACAAGCCCTTTTGATCCATGCGATGAATGGCGAAAATAATGTTGTGGTCCGGTGCGGACCAGTGATGGTCCTCTGCGATCGCCCGCAGAAAAGCGCAGACCGGTTCATGGCTGTGTCAGCGGCAGCGCACCGCGGTTTCATACAGCGTGACGATGCGCTCCGGATCGATCTCTTGCTGAATGTTGTGCACCTGGGTGAAAACATAGCCGCCGCCGGGAGCGAACGCGGCGATGTTTTCTTCCACATGTTTGCGGATCTCCTGCAAATCGGCGCGCGGCAGAATGTGCTGCGTATCGCAGCCGCCGCCCCAGAAGACCAGTTTTTTGCCGAACTCTTTTTTCAGTTTTGCCGGCGTCATGTTGGGCGAAGAGATCTGCACCGGATTGATGATGTCCAGTCCGATCTCCGCCAGGTCGCCGAGTATATCATAGATCGCGCCGCAGGAGTGCAGGAACACTTTGATGGCGCTGTGTTCATGAATGAAGCGGAACAATTTTTCCTGTCGCGGCTTGAGCAGATCGCGATACAGCCTCGGCGACAGCTGCAGCGCTTCCTGTGTTCCTAGGTCGTCGCCCAGTTGAATCACGTGAATGCGATTCTGCACGCAATCGAGATAAATCTGCAGATTGCGCAGATGGGATTCAACCAGTTTGTCGAGATAGTACTCGACCAGCTCCCGTTCCGCCACCAGCATCTCCATGAATCGGCCGTAGCCGAAATCACTCTGGCCGCACTCGAGCAGATTGCCGCCGAACTCTCCGAGGATGGCCCTATCGGTGCTGTCGTAAAGCCGCTGCGATTCGCGTTGCAGGTAGGCCTGTTCCTCTGCACCGATCACGCCGAAATCATGGTGGTCGATATCACTGAGCGTCTGCGCATCGGCCAGTGGATGGTGGACCGAATCATACCAATAGCCCCCGGCTGGACGGCGCGCGATCACCCTGCCGTTGACGACCACCTCCAGGGATCCATCGGCGTTGCGCACTGGATGGAAGCCCGCTGGAACCAGACAGGGCGATCCATCGGACAGGGTGTCCGGCCGCCAAGCGTCCAGCGAAACGCCGAAGGAAGGCGAATGACGGTGCAGTTGCACGACATCGGCGCCAAAACGCTCGAGGATATCCGGCTCAGGTTCTGCTAATTGCTGGAACACGTCGTAGAGCCGAGTGCCGGTGAACGGCAGGCCCAGATGGGCGCGCAGACGGTTGTAGGCGATCACATTGATGCCGGTGGAACGCATGGCGCCAAAGTCAATGGCCATTTTATCCGGCTGCTGGTGATCCAATGTGCAGAGAACGCGTTCGCGATGCGTCATAGTTGGTTTTTCCTTTGCTATATATAGGATAGGCCGGCCGTAAAGCCCGGCGTTCATCAGCCATCACTTGTTCAGGTCCACCAGTCGATCAGAAGTCGTACCGTTGGATCTTTGTAACTAGCCACAATACCGGGGATTGCCACGTTACCTCCATTCCGGGGCCTGCGGTGGACAGTGTACAGAGAATCGACAAACGGCTGTGGATTGTTTGTCGCCGCCTGGGCGCTACCCCAATATCCCCTTGGCAATGAGAAAAAACAGCAGCAGCGCCAGGGCGATGCGATAGTAGGCGAATACTTTGAAATTGTGCCTGCTGATAAAGTTCATAAACAGGGCGATCACCAGCCAGGCGACGAGAAAAGAGACGACAAAGCCAACGGCCAGCATTTGCCATTCCGTCGGACCGAGGATCACCTGGGTTTTGAGCAAAGAGTAGGCCGAGGCGGCTGCCAGGGTCGGCACGGCGAGAAAGAAAGAGAACTCGGCCGCTGCCGGACGCGATAAACCCAACGCGATGGCGCCTATGATCGAAGCGGCGGAACGCGAGGTGCCGGGTATCATCGCCAGACATTGGATGAAGCCGATGGCCACCGCGATTCGATAGGGCATCTCTTCCACGGTAGCGATGATCGGCCGGCGGATGCCGGTCTCCAACCACCACAGGAGCGCTCCGCCGACGAGCAGCGCCCAGGCCACTACAG
>JAKJDB010000663.1 GCA_022706175.1 Candidatus Zhuqueibacterota bacterium
TTTACACGTTACCAGCGGCGCCGGTTCATTCGTAACGCAGGGCGGCCACGGGATCCAGGGCCGCCGCCCGGGCGGCGGGCAGCACGGCGGCGACGAACGAAATCAGCAACGCCGCCACGGTGATAAAGACGAAATCGAGAACTTTCATGTCCACCGGCAGCCAGCTGATGATGTAGATGTCCGTCGGCAGACTGAAAAACTTGTACACCTGCTGCAATCGGCACAGGGTGTAACCGATCACATCCCCCAGCAGCGTGCCGAGAACCCCGACCAGCGCACCTTGAAAGGTGAAAATTTTCTGAATGCTGCTCTGCGAGGCGCCCATGGAACGGAGGATGCCGATTTCCCGAGTTTTTTCCATGGTGACCATGATCAGCGTGGAGAGGATATTAAAGGCCGCCACCAGGATGATCAGACAGAGGATGATGAACGCCGCCCATTTTTCGATCTGCATCCAGGCGAACAGGTTGGGATTGAGTTCGCGCCAGGTCAGCGGTCGATATTCCGCCGGCAGAGTCTGCTGTAGGATCCGGGCGACCGCATCCGCTTTTTCATAATCATCCAACCGCATCTCCAGCCCGGTGACGCTGTTTCCGGTTTTGCACAGCTTTTGTGCGGAAGAGACCGAGACATAGGCGTAGGCGTCGTCGTATTCGAACAGTCCGGTTTCAAAATAGCCGGTGACGCGAAACTGCATCAACTGCGGCATGCGGCCAAAGGTGAACAGCCCGTCAAAGGAGGCGATGGAGATTTTATCTCCCACGGTCACCATCAGCCGGTCCGCCAGGTTGAATCCCAGCACGATGCCGGGAAGCTCCGGCTCTCCGGGCGCAGCGGTGGGGCCCAGCTCCAACTGGCCAAAGTTGATGTTTTTCGCCAGGTCGGTCACCTGGGTGGCGCTCTCGGCCAGGATGCCGCGCAACAGCACGCCGGTCTGCTGCTCCCGTGATTTGATCAACCCCTTGCCTTCCACATAGGGGCTGACGGCTTGAACGTGGGGCAGGCCCTGCAGCTGTTGCATCAGCTTGTGGTAATCGGCCATCGGTTCCTGGTCCTGCCGGACCAGGCGCAGATGGCTGTCCACGCCGAGAAAGCGGGAGCGGACCTCCCGTTCCAGACCATTCATCACCGACAGGACGATGATGAGCGCCGCCACGCCGATGGTGATGCCGACGATCGAGATATAGGTGATCAGCGAGATAAAGCCGGTCTTGCGCTTGGAACGCAGATAGCGCAGGGCGATGTAGAGCTCGTACGGCATGGGTTATTCAGGCCGCATGGTCGGGAAAAAGATCACGTCGCGGATGGACGCCGCATCGGTGAACAGCATGGTGAGCCGGTCGATGCCCATGCCCAGGCCGGTGGTGGGCGGCATGCCGTACTCCAGGGCGCGGAGGAAATCTTCGTCCAACCGATGCGCTTCCTCATCGCCGGCATCGGCCATGGCCACCTGTGCTTCAAAACGTTTGCGCTGATCGATGGGATCGTTGAGTTCGGAAAAGGCGTTGGCGATTTCCCGGCCGGCGACAAAGCATTCAAAGCGTTCCACCAGTCCTTCCTGGGTGCGGTGTTTTTTGGCCAGAGGCGACAACTCGACCGGGTAATCGCAGAGAAACGTGGGCTGAATGAAATGGGGCTCCACCTTTTCCTTCATGATCTCGTCGAGGATTTTGCTGCTGCTCATGCCCTCCTCCACCTCGCAGTGCAGGGTTTTGCCGATGTGCAGCAGCTCGGCGGTGGATTTTCCGTAAAGATCGTGGCCGGTGTATTGTTTCAGGGCGTCGTAAAAGGTGACGCGCGGCCAGGGAGCGGCGAAATCGATCTCCTGGCCCTGATAGATCGTGTTCGTCGAGCCGTTGATCTGCCGGGCCAGGGTGGTGATCATCTCCTCCACCAGATTCATCATGAACTGATAATCTTCATATGCGACGTAGAGCTCCATCATGGTGAATTCAGGATTATGGGTGCGGTCGATGCCCTCGTTGCGGAAATCCTTGCTGATCTCGTAAACGCCCTCATAGCCGCCGACGATGAGCCGCTTGAGGTACAGTTCGTCGGCGATGCGTAGATACAGCGTCATGTCCAGCGTGTTGTGGTGGGTGGTGAACGGCCGCGCCGCCGCACCCCCGTAGAGCGGCTGCAGCACCGGCGTCTCCACTTCCAGATAGCCGCGGCCGTCCAGATAGCGGCGCATGGCGCTGATGATCTGCGACCGTTTGATGAACACGTCGCGCACCGACCGGTTGACGATCAGATCGACATAGCGCTGCCGGTAGCGCAGCTCGGTGTCGGCAAAGGCGTCGTAGGTGACCGATTTTCCGTCTTCGACTTTTTCTTTAACCACCGGCAGGGGACGAAGGTTTTTGCTCAACAGCTCCACCTTCGTCGCCAGCAGGCTCACCTCGCCGGTATGGGTTACAAACACCGTGCCCTCCACGCCGATGATGTCGCCGATGTCGTACAGCTTGAATCGTTCGTAGGCCGCTTCTCCCACCTGATCGAGGCGCACATAAATCTGAATACGATCGCTC
>JAKJDB010000664.1 GCA_022706175.1 Candidatus Zhuqueibacterota bacterium
GCGCCCTAATGAGCAAAAGAGACCATTATTCAGCGTAGATCAAAGGAACCTCTATGACAACACGTGAACGTCTTCTCGCCGTCCTCAATCATGAAAAGCCGGATTCCATCCCTGATTTTGAGTTCGGCTATTGGGATGAAACCATCACCGAGTGGCATAAGCAGGGATTGCCGCTCTCGGTCATCAGCAACAGCGAGGTGGAATATTATCTCGGGCTCGAAGGGGTTTCCATTTTCCCCATGCTTCCATTGCCAAACGGGTTGTATCCGGCGTTTGAAAAAAGAGTGCTGGAGGATAAGGGCGATCATTTGATCCTTCAGGATATTGATGGGAATCTCTGCGAAGTGCCGTCCTCCGGTTCGACCATTCCCCGCTATCTCAAATACGTCATCGAAAGCCGGGCGGATTGGGAAACGTTCAAGCGGGAGCGACTGGATCCGTCACATCCGGACCGATCAGGGGATCTGGCTTTGTTCAGCCAACAGGCAAAGCGCACCGGTCTGCCGATTATTTTCAACGCTGGATCGCTCTACGGCTGGTTGCGTAATTGGATGGGCGTAGAAAATTTTTCCTATGCGCTGTTGTCTGAAAAAGAGTGGGTGGGGGAGATGATGGATCATCTCGTTCTTCTGACCCTGCAGCTGATCGAACGGATCCCCCGTGGTCTGGTGGACGTGGCCTGGTGGTGGGAGGATATGTGCTACAACCACGGACCCTTGATGTCTCCGCGATTGTTTCATGAGCTGATGGTGCCGCGCTACAAGGAGATTACCGCCAGCCTAAAGGCCAAAGGCATCCTGCATAATGTACTGGATTGTGACGGCTGCATCTATGAGCTGGTGTCGGGCTGGTTAGAGTCAGATATTCGCGTCATGTTTCCCCTGGAGGCGGCGCACACCGATGCGGTTCGCTTGCGCCGGGATTATGGAGACCAGCTGCTGTTGATCGGCGGCGTGGACAAGCGCGCCCTCATCGCCGGCCGTGGGGCCATCGATCGAGAATGGGAACGTTTGACGCCTCTGCTGCAGCAGGGAGGTTTTATCCCCTGCGTGGATCATCGAGTGCCGCCCGAAGTCACCCTGGCCAATTACAGCTATTACCTGGAGAGAAAACGTTCACTGCTCTAGGCACTCCAATTCGAGTGGTATGAGAATTGCCTCTTTCCCTCGGTGAGCAAACAGGGTCGCTTGTTCTGCTCGCCGCTTCTACGTCATGTGGCCTGAATGCCCCAATCAGCTGGGGTATGGGGCGCAGAATGGGCAAAAACGGGAGAGGAGCATTCGGATGAGCTGGGATCACGCACATGCGGCAGCCCTGACCGGGGAGACTGAGCCGGTGGCTGCTCTGGCAGGATTCGAGGAGCAAAGCCGGCAGCTTTTACAACAGCAGAGCCTGCTCATGGCCGGCACTCTGGCAGCGAGCATCGGTCATGAAATGAACAACCAGCTCACCATCGGCTATGGTAATCTGGAGGTGGCGTTGCAGTGCATGGCGCAGCAGGAGTATGGCTCGGCGACCGATCGCATGCACTGTGCCGCTCAGGCGCTGCGTGACGCTTTTGAGTTGACCCAAGCGCTATTCTCAGGCGTTAACCCCGACTTTCATCCTGTCCCTCTCTCCCTGAACCTGGTCATCGCCGATTTTTTATTTGTCCTCAAATCTTTTTTGCGCAAGCATAAAACCGCTGTCTCGTTCAGCGCGGCTGAAAACCTGCCCTTGATCTGCGGCGTGGAAATGCAGATCCGCCAGGTGCTCTTCAATCTCCTTCGCAACGCCCTGCAGGCGCGGCCGGATGTCTCCATACGCATCAAAACCGGCTATCAGGAAAAAAGCCAAATGGTAGTGTGCCAACTTGGCGACAACGGCCCGGGCATGGACCGCGCCATGCTGTCGACGCTTTTCCAGCCGTTTCACAGCGGTCACGCCTCTGGTCACGGGCTGGGTCTGTACGTGTGCAAAGAGATCGTCTCCCGCCATCAGGGCAGTCTGACGGTGCAGAGCCGACTGGGACAGGGGACGCACTTTACCATCAGCCTGCCGGCGCACCGGCCCTCTCAGCGCGCCCAACTGTGATCGTCGCTGGCGAAGAACGAGCCTTACGCTCTGCATGGGCGTTTACGCTGGTCGTTTACGCCGCGCGTGCGCTGCTCGATCGTTACTTTGGCTGTGTTTTTTTTCGCCCGTTTCATTCGTCCCGCCTGCGTCGTCGCTTCCCGTAAAAGAAACTCGATTTGGCCATTGAGGTTGCGCAGAATATCATCCGCCCATCGGTTCAAAGGCGCATTGAGACCTTTATAGATGCGCAGCAGGTGGCAGAAAAACGTTCGCCCCGCGGCCGGCACTGGCGGGCGTTGAAGGAGCGAGGAACCGGGGACAGGGATGAAATGGGAAATGATAGAGCGGATGCAACGCAATGGTTGAGAACAGGGTGCAGGTCAGCGTCTGCTCATCTCCTGGTATACGTCATGGTAGAAAAGGGCATTGTCCACCGGCGTGTTGGCGGGAATGTGGTTGCCAACGGCCAT
>JAKJDB010000665.1 GCA_022706175.1 Candidatus Zhuqueibacterota bacterium
GCACATCCGCTACGCTCTGGAGATGGTGCGCGAATACGGCCGCAAACGCATCGGCGTGCTCGGGCTCAGCTTTAAAGCGGATACGGATGATCTGAGGGAGAGCCCGATGGTCTCTTTGATCGAACAACTGATCGGCAAAGGGTATGAAGTAAAAATCTACGACACCAATGTGACCTTGCCACGGCTCATGGGCGCCAATAAAGAGTTCATCGAACGGGAGGTTCCCCACATCGCCAAACTGATGTGCCTTTCCGTGAAAGAGTTGCTGGAAAAAACCGACGTGGTGGTCGTCGGCAATCGCGGCAAAGAGTATGAAAGCATTTTTCGCGAGCATCGCAACGGCCATCGCATCATCGACCTGTCCGGCATCGGCGAGGCGAAAGATCTCAATCTTGACGAGGTGAAGTATGAAGGAATATGCTGGTAAAATTCTCATCATCGTACAGAATCTGCCGGTGCCGTTCGACCGCCGAGTCTGGTTGGAGAGCAAAACCCTGACCGCACACGGGTACAAGGTGTCGGTCATTTCTCCGAAATCAAAAGAGTATGCTCAAAGCCGCGAAGTGATCGACGACATCGCGATCTATCGCTATCGCATTCCCTTTGATGCCGAGGGCAAGCTGAGCTATGTCGCCGAATTTGTATACGCCTGGCTGGCCACCGCGTGGCTCTCTCTACGCGTCCTCGTGCGCGAGGGCTTTGAGGTGATTCAAGCCTGCAATCCCCCGGACACCTATTTTCTTCTCGGCCTGATCTATCGGCTGTTCGGCAAAACCTTTGTCTATGACCATCATGACCTGTCGCCGGAGATGTTTCAGGCCAAATTTTCCCGGCGCCATCGCCGGCTCTACCGCATGCTGTTGGCGATGGAGCGAATGACCTTCCGCACCGCCAAGATCGTCCTTTCCACCAACGACTCGTACCGCGAGGTGGCGATCCGGCGCGGCGGCAAAAAGCCGCAGGACGTCTATGTGGTGCGCACCGGGCCGGATATGAAAAACCTGATCCTGCGCGTGCCCGATCCGGCCCTCAAGCAGGGCCGACGCTTTCTGGTCTGCTATCTGGGTGAGATGTGCCCCCAAGACGGAGTCGATTATCTGCTGCGCGCGATCCATCATCTCAGCCATCATTACCGCCGTCAGGATGTTTTCTTCGCCCTGATCGGAGGCGGGCCGGCGGTTCCCAAGTTGAAAGAGCTGTGCACCGCCATGCATTTGGACGACCGCGTGTTCTTTACCGGCCGTCTGCCGGACGACCAGGTGTGCCGCTACCTGTCCACAGCCGATGTGTGCGTGGATCCTGATCCATGGTCTGAATGGGCGGACCGGTCGACCATGAACAAGATCCTCGAATACATGGCGTTTGCCAAGCCGATCGTGGCATTCGATCTGAAAGAGGCGCGCAACACCGCCCAGCGGGCAGCCCTGTTTGCCAAACCCAACGATGTGACCATGTTTTCAGAAAAGGTCAATTTTTTACTCAACAGCCCGGCTCTGCGCAAGGAGATGGGGGAGTTCGGCAGAAAACGCATCATCCGCGAATTATCCTGGGAATACTCGATCGCCAATCTGCTGGCCGCCTATGACCGGGTGTTCGACAAACAGGCAGCACCGGCGGTTCAACCGGCGGTGGAGGATAAGCGGTTCATTCGGCCTGCAGAGATCGAACTGAAGCATGCCGCCATGCATGTCTGATCACAGAGTGGGCCGGAGGATAACCATGCGAGTGTTTTTTGATCGGGCGCCACGCCGGCGCAGGATCACAAGGAAAGGGGCAGGATGGCCGGCTGCCGTCCTGGCCGTAAGAAAGAGCCTGGTGGTGCTGACAGCGCTGACAGCCGGCTTCATCGGTTGCGATAATAAAAATCCTGTCAGTAATAACTCTGCTCTGTGGGAGCCGGCAGGCGGCGCTATCGGCACGCAGACGGTGCAGGTGATCAAGGCGGATCTGCAGACCAGGGGCACTCTATATGCCGGCAGCCTGGAGGGGATTTTCAAGTCAACCGACTATGGCAACACCTGGACTGAGTCCAGCGTGGGGTTGAGCAATAGAGACATCACCAGCCTGACCGTCAGCCCGGAGATCAGCAGCCTGATCTTTTGCGGCACTTGGGGCAAAGGTGTATTCCGCAGCCGCGACGCCGGACAATCCTGGCAGTCCTGCTGGCCAACAACGCAGAACATGCTGATCACCGACCTCTGCCTCCAAGACGGCGCCCCCACGCCCACTCTCTGGGCCGGCACCTCTGCCGGGCTGTTCCGCAGTCGGGATGAAGGCAACACCTGGAGTGAAGTGGGCCGTTTCGGCTTTATCAACCTCGTTCATCCATCAGGCGCTGCGTCACAGACTTTGATGATCAGCATCAATAAGTTCGGCGTTTACCGTTCATTGGATGACGGAGCAACCTGGTTGCCGGCAAACAACGGCATGCTTCAAGACAGTTATGGGCAGGAAGCTCCGTTGGCCATGTGCACTGATCCTTTGAATCGGCAGACTTGCTTTGCGGTCACCGACCGCGACC
>JAKJDB010000666.1 GCA_022706175.1 Candidatus Zhuqueibacterota bacterium
AATATTTTTTCACAAAAGCCAACCGCTCCTGATCTACCTTATGAATGATGGCCTGTGCTTCCCGGGGGCTGATCATACGCCGTTGTGCCAGCCGGAGGCTGCGCCATTGGAGCGGCGCACTGATCAGGACACGCACGCCCTGCTGCGGTTTAAGGACAAAGACGCTGCCCCGGCCGATGAGGATCGCCTGGCCGTGTTCGGCGAACGCTGCCAGCACGGCCAGGAGATGCTTGCCGTAACGATCGATATCCAAATGGCCACCGCTCAATGCGGTCTGCAACCAGGTTTCGATCTCGCCTTTTTTCTTTTCATCAAAGCTCTCCACCACCTGACTGCGCACGTGCGCATTCTGGGCGATGAAATCCACCAACTCCCGGTCATAGACCGGCCAGTTGAGCAGACCGCCCAATGCCTGCGCCACGTCGTCTCCGCCCGCGCCGTGCAGTCGTGAAAAGGCCACGGACAATCCCTGCCACCGGGCCGGCAACCGGGGTTCCCTGTCGGTGGCCTTTTCAAAATGACGTACCCGCCACATCGTCACCTGTTTGGCAACATGTTTTTCCCAACGAATGGGATCAGAAGTGCGATCCGGCATGAGGGCCTCCTTTCAAGGAGAAGATGGCTCGCTCAGGATAGCGTTAGGTTTTTGGTGAATAAAACGTCTTTGGCTACAGGTAAATGAACCGTGATGGTGGTGCCCTGTCCCACTTGGCTTTCCAGGGTCAGATGGCCGTTGTGCTGCTCGACGATGTCCTTGACAATGGGCAGTCCGAGTCCGGTGCCCACGCCTTCTGATTTTGTGGTGAAAAACGGCAGGAATATTTTCTTGAGGTTTTCTTCGGCAATGCCGTGTCCGGTATCCTTGAACTCCATCAGCAGGTACTCGCCGTTTTTCTCCAGACGCGTGGTCAGCGTCAGACGGCCCCCCGGCTGCATGGCATGAGCGGCGTTGATCTCCAGATTGCGGATGACCTGTTCCAGTAGATTGCGGTCGCCGTAGATGTAGACCCGCTCCCGGCTGTACTTTTTTTCCACTTTCATGTATTTGAGAACGCCGGTCAGCAGCAGGGTCTCGGTGGTCTCGTCCAGTACGGCGTTGAGGTCCAGCGGTTCGAATCTGGGTTTGGTGGGACGGCTGAGCGAGAGCAGGTTTCGCCCATGCAGGGCCACCTTTTCCAGATTGGCGGCAAAGGTTTCAGCGATGGATTTCACCTTTTCCGGTTGGTCGCTGCTCTGCTGCAGCAGCCGGGCGTGGATCAGCAATCCGCTCACCAGATTGTTCAATTCATGGCCGATGCTGCCGGCGATCACGCCGAGGGTGGCCTGTTTTTCCGTGCGCAGCAGCTGCTCATGGGCTTTTTTAAGCTCGCTGATGTCTTTGTACATCAGCGTCACCGCCTCCACCTCGTGCCGCTCATTAAAGATCGGCGAAGCGGAGATGAGGACGTTTTTCGCCTCACCGTTTTTGTCGTAGCGGAGCGCTTCCAGGCTTTTGATAGAGTCGCCCTGCAGCACTTTGCGCGACAGATTCATAGCCTCTTTGCCCACGCTATTGCGCGCGATCAGCTCGTCGATCTGCCGGCCCAGCGCCTCCTCCTCCTCATAGCCGAATATCTTGCAGGCGCCTTTGTTCCACGACGTCACCTTGGAATCCGGCGCAATGGTGATGATGGCGTCCTCGGCGTTCTCCACAATGGAGCGGTACATCTGTTCGGATTCCCGCAGCTCCTGCATCATCTCCCAGACCAGGCTTTTCAGCTTTTCCGAGACATCGCTGATCTTTTGGGCGAATTCGCTGGATTTGTATTCGTATCTTTTCATAGCTCCTCGGTACGATTCCAGCGGCCGGCTCTCACAGCCGCTCTACTGGCGTAATGTAATCATTTTTAGCCTGATTTACAATCGTAAAAAGCAGGCTGACCGGGCCGGCGTGGGAATATTCCGGCTGATAAAAGTGTATAGAAAAGGTCTGCGGGAGTTCTTGATGATGAAAAAAACTTTCATGGTTGTTTGGTTCACTTGGCTGTTAGCCGGCGCCGGCGCGGCCCGGCAGGACACGCCATCCGCCCCATTGGCACAGGAGTCCTTTACCATGTCCCTCTATTCCTTCACCGTAACCGATATCGACGGCGACGAGGTTCCCCTGTCCCGTTATCAGGGCAGCGTGCTGCTCATCGTCAATGTGGCGAGCAAGTGCGGATTCACTCCGCAGTATGAGGCGCTGCAAAAGCTGTACGATACCTACAAGGACAGCGGCCTGGTGGTGCTCGGATTTCCGGCGAACAATTTTTTCCACCAGGAGCCGGGCGATGAGGCAACGATCAAGAGCTTTTGCACCCTGACTTATGGGGTGACGTTTCCGATGTTCAGCAAACTCTCGGTCAAAGGAAAGGATCAGCATCCGCTTTACGCCTATCTGACCGACAAAAAGACCAATCCGGAATTCGGCGGCGCGATCAGCTGGAATTTCAACAAATTCCTGATCAGTCGCGAAGGCCGGGTCGTAGGCCGTTTCGGC
>JAKJDB010000667.1 GCA_022706175.1 Candidatus Zhuqueibacterota bacterium
CTATTTTCCGTCCATCCGGATGTTTGATGGTCATGCCCTCCACCGGCCTGATCCCGGATTCCCCGCCTTTTTCTTTCAGATAATCGCGATAAAAACCCAGCGACGTCTCATCGTTGCGGTACTCTTTAATGCCCTCAGGCAGAGGATTGGGGAACGGTCCGCACAACAGCCAGTCCTTGAAATAGTCCCCGACTTTCGGGTTGGTATAGGTTGGAATTTTATCCCCAGCGCTCAGGCCGGAGACACAGGACAGGAGAATAAAAAGGAGTCGTTTCATGGGGCCTCATAAAAATAGGTGAATATGAATCATCTGGTGGTGAACAACGCCGCACGGGCGTTGGAATTTGGAATGGCTCGGCGCTTCGCTGCCGTCCGGCCGTTTTTATTCAGCATTATCTGCAAAGGCGGGCTGCAGGCCGGCCTGCGCTGCCAATTCTTTGGGAAAATCAGGATCGTCCGGAAAACGGTCGAAGGTATTCTCCTTCCAGCTGTGCCATTCTTTTTTGTTTTGATTGAAGCGGATCGCATCGCCCGAGGTGGCATAGATCACATTATGTTCGATGAAAAAGCCTTTGCTGCCTTCATCAAAAAAGATGCCGTTGTTGGGCGCACCGCCATGGGTAAAGGTGGAGCGATGCACGTGGTGGATCAGATTTCCCTTTATCATCGTGCCCGGCTGCCAACCCAGCGTGTAGATGCCGCCGCCGTCGGCCAGCACCTTCATCACATCGTGGATGTGATTGTTCTCCACCCGGCAGCTGCACTGGCTGGTCGCTGTGGTATCCCAACGAAATCCGATGGAGATGCCGGTGTAGGGCAGGTCATAGACCAAATTGTGGAGGATGGCGGTGTTGCGGGAAAAGGCATCAAAGATGCCGACGGCGCCGAACAGCTGAGCGCCGCAACGGGTCACCCGGCAATTGCTGATGCGGTTGTGACGGGGCACATCGCTGGAATCAGGCCAGTCGTTGTCGAACCAGTTGCGCGGCGGACGATCCGCCTCGGCCCGCCAGCCGCACATGACGCCGTTGCCGCCGATGTCGGCAAAGGTACAACCTTCGATGCGGTTATCCCTGCAGCCGGCAGCCAGGCCCATGCCGCTGGCGCCGGTGTGCTGCAGCCGGCAGCGTTCAAAGCCGCACTGTTCGGCATAGGACCACTGAATAGCGAGCGGCAACCCATAGGTGGGATCCGTGGTGTAGCCGGGACCATAAAAACAAGCCTGAATGCCGGCATAGCCGATATCGGGCAAGGACCAGCCGGCATGGGCGAAATCGAGACCCTGGAAAAGAATGCCCCGGACCGGCTCTCCGCGGCGGCCGTTCAGGATCAGCAGCTGTTCACAGCGGGGTGCGATGAATGAATGATCGTTCGGATTTTCTTTTTCCGCCGCCTGGTAGGTGAGCAGGCCGCTGTGCCGGTCCAGATGCCACTCGCCCGGCTCATCCACAAACGCCAGGGCGTTTTCCAAAAAAGCCCGTTTACCCGGCTGCGCGGTGGTCCATTCATGGCCCACCCAGCCGCACGGCGTTCGAGTGAGCACGCCTTTGGGATCGACAGACTCGATGAGCGCCCTGGAGATGGACCAGTTTTGCAGGATCACCAGTTCCAGGTCCTGCAGGGGCAGGGCGGGCAATTTTTCTTCAAAGGAGATTCGTTTGGCGTCCGGCGATGCTGCGCGAATGGTCAACATGCCCTGCCGGGGAAAACGGCCGCGCGGCAGGCGCACGCCGTCTTTGTACAGGTCGCGGAACCACCAGCCCCCATGAGGCCCTTGACCGATGGTCACCGTCCATTGGTTTTTTTCTTTTTTTTTGCCAGCCGGTGATGATCTGGCCGCCGCTGATCAGCGGCTTTTCATCCTGAAACGCCTTGTAGACGATGGTACGGCCTTTCGGCGCGGAATCCCGTGGTTCGAAAACCAGGGGCTGTTGCAGAACATAGACGCCGCCGCGGACCAGCACTTCGACGTCGGCATGGTTCCCGGCCAGGCTGCGGACGGCATCCCGGCTGCGTTCAAGAGTGGCAAAAGGCTGCGAAAATGTGCCGGGATTTTCGTCGTTGCCGTCGGCTGCGACATAGAACTGAATCACCGCCGGCTTTTGGCAGCCGGACCAGCAGGCCATGGCGCAGAGAAGCAGGATGATTTTTTTCACAAACTGGTTCCTTTGATTGATTGAAAAGCGTGTTTTCACAACGGGGCATCGGCTCATAATAACAAATTTGCAGGAGATTATCAAGCAGAGAAAAGAGCCTACCATAGGTTGTCATAAAAAAGGTGGGTCGTTCAGCGGCCCACCTTTCGGCAACGACGGGATTTCACTCACCTTTGTCCCGGCGTTAAAACAGCGTATGGGGAATCGGCTTCAATCGGCTTTTATCATATAGCGGGGAACGGGGGAGTGTGATCTGATCCATTCTAAAATGGGTTGCCACACCTTGATAGGCGCCATATCAGCTGTGAAAAGATCGATATGACCGAATTCTTCCGAAAGGGATGGTTTGCCTATGCTAACA
>JAKJDB010000668.1 GCA_022706175.1 Candidatus Zhuqueibacterota bacterium
CGAGCTGCTGATTCGCCATCTGTGCGCTGATCTGATCCCTGATCTGCATGCGGTGTACGAGCGCAGGGCGACGGATCCTTTTCTCACCCAGCCGCTCTGGCAGCTGTGCCTGCAACAGATCGATCTGAGCTGGCGCGACGTTCGAGTGGCGAATACGGAGGCGTATCAAACCCATTCTGAGCCGCGCATCAACCGTTCAGCGCAGGACAGCCGGGATCTGGGCCTGTTGACCGATATCCGTTTAAAGCGGGAAAGCCCTTCTGTGCATTGGCAGAGCGGGCTGTGGATCAAATACCACCGGACCACGGTGCTGCCGGAATCCTCCGGTCCACTCACCACTCGTGAGTCCAACTTGGAGCTGTCCCATATCGGCGATTTTATTCGCCTCTCGGGTAAACCACGAACAGTTGCACCGTTCGTCGGCCTGCGTTTTGATTCGGATCTGAATTTTGATCAGCGCGACCTTATCCCTTCTCTGGGCTTTCGCGTTGGCCGTGCCGCAAACCGGTCGCTGCGTCTGGCTGTGGTGGCAAAATGGAATGCGCGCAACCGCATCGGCCACGGCGGTCTGGAGATGAACGGCGCTGTGAACGAGAAATTTTTCGGCCTGGCGCTGGACAGCTGGTTGCGCCTGCGTTATCTGGCGCGAGGCGCTTTTGTGGAACACTCCCATGAACGCTGGTCTTTGGAGTGGCGCAACAGCTTGAGAGTGAACATCTCGGAACATCTTTTGCTGCGGCCGGGATTGGAAGCGTTTTATTATATGGATTACCGCCGTTCGAGCGTCGCCCGCAACGTGCAATACTTCCTCAATCTTTCTTACAGCCGCGCCTGGAAGTTCCAGTATCAGAAATTTTACCGTCGGGAAGAATAGGCTGAAAAAAAACGGCGGGCTTTGATAAGGCCCGCCGAATTATTTAAGACCTGTTGCCGCTACGCCATCCAAGCCCTTCTGCGTTGCACAAGCTTGCCCAGCACCTCCACGGTGATATTGGCGTCCTGCACCACCTGAAAATCAAACATGCCGACGCAGGCGAAATCCGCGCCGTTTTCAAATACATAGGGCAATCCCTCCTGGGGATGGATGGCGCCGGCGCCGAGCACTTTGTAAGCGATCCAGGGTTTTTTGACACTGTTCATGAACTCGATGGTTTGCCGCGGCGTCACCTCCCAGATGTTGTCCTGATCAGGATCCAGCAGCTCAGGTTCAACGACGCGGTGGGGCTCCGGCACCCAGTGATCCGGTTTGGGCAGTTTAGGACCTGCGGTCCAATAATTGCCGCTGTTCAGTGTTTTCATGTAAAAATCAGGGTTCAAGCCGGCCCGCTCCGCGGCAACGATGACCTGCAGCTGATGTGCGGCCATTCCCGCCAGCACGCCGCGTTTCTTGATGTGCTCCAGGGCGCGCGCCAGGAGCTCCAATTTCCCGGCCGCCACCATCTCGTCGCAAATGCCGCCGTGCAGGTAGGCGCCCACGGCGCCGTGATCGACCGCTGCGTTAACATCGGAGGTGTAATCTTCCTCCGTGATCTTACATTGGGCGATCCATTGAATCTTTCCTCCGCGATGGCGGTATTTTTTAATCACCCTCAGTGTGTTGTTGTCCACGCGGATGATTGCGGTGTTAATGCCGCAAGCCTCGCATAGGTTCAGGGTTTCGATCACTTTGTCATCGGTAAAATAACCCTTGACCAGCGGAGAGACGTAGATCAGATCGCGCGAGTGCGAATAGCCGCTGATCAGATTGCCGCCGCAGATCAATCGGCTGACCTCCAGGTCGCCGATCCGACCGCACGGCACTTTGCTTTTCAGCTCCTTCAAGGAGGCGAAAGACAGACCGCGCGTGCTGGCGCCGGTCGCTGCGTTAAGCCGGCTTTTTTCGCTGACCAGGTGTTCTTCCTCAAAGCTCTCCCACTTGCGTTTTTGCAGAACAGCCAGACCCAGGGCGCCCAATACCGGCACGCCGACCAGATTCTTCAGCGTTTCCCGCTTGCTGTAATCCGGGGTGTCATCGGCCTGAGGTTCTGACCGGCGCCGCTGCAGCAGCCGGTCGAGGCCGTACCCCGCTGCACCGGGCAGAACGGCGAAAAAGATCAGCAGCGCCAATTCGATCAGGTTTTTGTTGATGATCAGATAGTGTCCCTCTCCGGTGGCTTCGCCGATAAAGCCCGCCAGCGGCGGATTGGCGATGTAATACAGAATGATCAGTCCGGCGCCGAGGATCGCTGTCGGACGGATCAGCAAGCCGAGGATCAACAGCAGGCCGATGAGCATCAGTCCGTAGATGTTGATGAGATTGACCAGCTTGAGCACTTGCGGATGGCCGGCGATCCAGTGAAAAAAGTCCGCCAGCAGCCAATGGGAAGACATCAGATAACCTGCGGCAGACCAATTCGGCATCAAGGCTTTGGCCAGGCCTTCGTAGAGAAAATGCCAACCCACCAGCAGCCGCAGCGCGGTGGTCGAGAGGTGCAACAGCCCAGGACGATCTGTAGAATCGAATTGCGTTTTCAAGA
>JAKJDB010000669.1 GCA_022706175.1 Candidatus Zhuqueibacterota bacterium
TAAAACAGGCGGTTATCAGGCCATTCTCCGGACGGTACCCGCCGACTATTGGCAGTTATTTCGTCCTGCCCATGACGCCACTTTTCCTTGGCCGGCTATCGTGCTGGGATATCCGGTGTTGGGGATATGGTTTTGGTGCACCGATCAGACCATTGTGCAGCGTGTGCTGGGCGCTCGCAACCTCCGTGAAGGCCAAAAGGGCGTGCTGTTCGCCGCGTTCCTGAAAATCCTGCCCCCGCTGATCTTTTTCGTGCCGGGCATCCTGTGTTTCGTCCTGTTCCCAGATCTCGAGAATCCCGATACCGCCTATATGACGCTCATCACCAGCCTGCTGCCAGCCGGGATGATCGGATTGATCATCGCTGTGTTGATCGCCGCAACCGTCAGCACCGTCGATTCCGCTTTGAACTCGTTCAGCACTATTTTCACCCTGGATATCTATTGTAAAAAGCTGAGACCGCATGCGCCCGCCCGGGAAATCCGTTGGATCGGCAGGCTGATGACGCTGCTCATTGCCATACTAACCGTTTTCATTGCACTCTCCATGGCCTCGGTGGGACGGGATCTCTTCAATCTGCTTCAAGGGATCATTGCTTTTTTTGCACCGCCCATGGCTGCTGTATTTTTAATCGGCGTCCTTTGGCGCAGAGCGACCGCACCGGCCGCTTTTGCTACCTTGACAGCCGGTTCATTTCTCAGCCTGACTGTGGGCGCCTGCCAATTCACAGGATGGCCGACAACCGATTTCTGGCCGCATTATTTGCTGCTGTCGTTCTATCTGTTCGTCGCGCTGTCCGGCTTGATGGTCCTGGTATCGTTGCTCACGCAAAAAGGCCAACGGCCGTCAACCTTGCCGACGCTTAAAGAAACCTACCAAACCGGGGCGGGCATGGGTAAAATATGGTCAGCCTGGGGTGTATTAGGATTGATCATGATGGCGATTTATCTTTTGTATAATTGAATTTCGTTTATAAAGAAATGCGTGTCGCAGAACGATCAGGAACGAACGGATCGATCTCTTGGCCAAGACCGACCAATGATGCATGCGGGGCTAAAGATGTAGCCGCCGCATCTGTAAAACCGTCAGTCCTCGCTTGCAGATGGGGGACTTTCACGATTACCACATAAAGCCAGAGGATGAATCCATGATGCGAGCCAACTCTAGCGGGATGGGCAGAGTCCTGCTGTTGCTCTGCGCGCTGTGCCCCGGCCTGAATGCCCTTCCAAAAGCAATCTCGACATTCTATGTAGCGCCGGATGGCCGGGATGATCATCCCGGTACCATGCAAAAACCATTCGCAACCATCGCACAAGCCCAAAAAGCTGTCAGGCGGATCAATGCGGCCATGGATCAGGACATCACCGTGTATGTGCGCGGCGGCCGCTATTTTCTTGAGCAGCCGCTCCATTTCGATCATCGCGACTCTGGACAGAACGGCTTTACCATCTCCTACCAGGCTTACCGGAATGAAACACCGGAGCTCAGCGCCGGTCAACCGGTTGAAGAATGGATGCCCGGCGACCATGGCTTGTACACCGCCAAAGTGGACGGCGCCTTCAGGCAGCTCTACGTGAACGGCGTCCGCTGCATTCGCGCCAGGATTCCAAACGCAGGCCGCTATTATCGCCTCAAGTTCTGGAATGAGCGGGATCGTGAAATCATCATCGCCAAGGGCCTCATTCAAGCATGGCCAAAGCTGAATCAAGTGGAAATGATCGTGCAGATGCACTGGGCTGAAGCCGTGCTGCCGTTGGCGTCCTTTGAAACGCACGGCGAGTATGCGTACCTCGCGCCGCAGGAACCTGAGCGCGACCTGGTCTTCCGTAGACTGTATCCGATCAAATCGGAAAACGAGGCCTTTCATTTTGAAAATGAGCTCTCCTTCATTGATCAACCGGGAGAGTGGCATCATGATCCGGATTCAGGGACACTCTCTTATCTACCCCGGCTGCCGCAGGAGACCAGCAAGCCCTTGCGCGCCGTTGTTCCGCGCTTGGAAAGAGTGCTGCATATCGACGGTACGCTGGACAAACCGGTGCACCATCTTTGTTTTCGCGGTCTAAGCATTTGCCATGCAGGCTGGAATTTGCCGCGCGACACCGGCATGCTCAACAGTCAGGCGGGGCATTATTCGGTCAAGGTCGAGCCGGATAATCGGCAATATTTCAGGCGACCGCCCGCGGCTGTTTATGTGACCGCGGCCCATCATCTGGTTTTTGAACGCAATGTATTCTGCCACCTTGGCGCAACCGCCCTTGACCTGCATTACGGCACGCACAGCAACAGGATCATCGGCAATGTGTTTCATGATATCGCCGGCTCCGGCATTATGTACAGCAAGTTTTCTGAAGAACAGGAACCGCACACGCGGGTGTACAATCCGGCCGATCGGCGAGAAATCTGCCGCAACGATACGATCAGCAACAATCTGCTGACGCGCATCGGTCAGGATTACCCGGGTTGCTGCGGCATCGCCTGTGGTTTTCCGCAGGCGGTCGTGATCGAAC
>JAKJDB010000670.1 GCA_022706175.1 Candidatus Zhuqueibacterota bacterium
GAAAAATCATCAACAAGATTGAAGTCCCCTGAGGTCCGGACCGCCGGCAGCGGCGACCGCCGGCGGCGCATCGAAGCTCTTTCATTGGTCACCTGGCTTGAGACATGATTCCAAAAGAGATACTGAAAAAAGTCAAACGGATCGAGATCCAGACCCGCGGCGTCGTCAACGACGTCTTTTCCGGTGAATACCATTCGGTGTTCAAAGGGCGCGGCATGGAGTTTTCCGAGGTGCGCGAGTATCAGCTCGGCGACGATGTGCGCACCATCGATTGGAACGTCACGGCGCGCATGGGACGGCCGTTCGTCAAGATCTTTGAGGAAGAGCGCGAGTTGACCGTCATCCTGCTGGTGGACGTGAGTTCCTCCGGCGAATTCGGCACCGTGCAGCAGATGAAGGGTGAGATCGCGGCGGAGATCTGCGCCCTGTTGGCTTTTTCCGCCATCAAGAACAACGATAAAGTCGGCCTGGTCATTTTCACCGACGAGGTGGAGAAATTCGTCGCACCGAAAAAAGGCAAGTCCCATGTGCTGCGCGTGGTTCGGGAGATCCTCTATCACCGCCCCAAGGGTCGCGGCACCAACATCGGCAAAGCGCTGCAGTTTTTGTCGCACATCACCCATCGCCGGGCGGTGGTGTTCCTGGTCTCCGATTTCATCAACACGGACTATGAAAAGGCGCTGCAGATCGCCAATCGCCGGCACGATATCATCGCCATCAGCATCACCGATCCGCGTGAACGGGAATTGCCAGACGTCGGCTTTATCGAGCTGGAGGACGCAGAGACCGGCGAAACCTATCTGCTCGACACCACGGATCCGGCGGTGCGCCGTGATATCGCCGCGCGCTCGAAAGAGAGTGCGCTGGTGCGGGAAAAGCTGTTTCGCTCCATTCAGGTCGATCATATCGACATCAGCACTCAGCAATCGTACATCGAACCGCTCATCCGTTTTTTCCGCATGCGCGCCAAGCGGTTTCGTTGATCATCCGGCCGGCCGGCGGCCAAGCCGGAGAACCTAGAGGAATGAATGCGAATGATGAAAAGGATGGTATGGATTTGGGGAATCGCCGCGGCGCTTTTACTGGGCTGCTCCACTGACAAAAAGAGCGCCGCACAGGGCGAACGAACCCGCGAGTACGCCGCGGACCTGATGAACCGCTCTCTGTACCGCCAGGCGGTGGCGGTCTATCAGGATTATCTGGCGCACTATGACGTGGATGAAGCGGAGCAGGCCAACATCGCGTTTATCATCGCCAACACCTATTTCGAGCGCATCAAAGATTATCAGGAGGCGCTGGCCTACTATCTCAAGATCAAGCACCTCTACCCGGAAAGCAGAGTGATGGATCAGGTCAACAAGCGCATCGTCGCCTGCCTGGAGCGGCTGGACCGGTCCACAGACGCTCAACAGGCGCTGGATGAGACCGTGCAAGCGGATCCCGCCAAAGTGGTGCGCCAGCGTCCCGGCGCCGTCGTGGCCCGCATCGGCAACCGCGACATCACCCAGGGCGATCTGAATTTCGAAATCGATCAGCTGCCGCCGGCCGCCCGCGATCAATTCCGCAGCAAGGACAAAAAGCTCGAATTCCTCCGCGAATTTGTGGCCACAGAACTGCTCTACGACAGCGCCAAACGGGCCGGCCTGGACAACGATCCCCAGGTGCAGGAGGGCGCATTCCAGAGCAAAAAAATGCTGATGGTGCGTCGCCTGATCCAGGACAAGGTGGCGGCCAAAATATCCATCACTGAGAGCGATGTGAATCTTTATTATCAGGCGCATAAAGCCGAGTATACGGAAAAGGACAAGGACGGCAAACAGCTCCGGCAAAAGCCGCTCTCCGAGGTGCGGCAGCAGGTTGCGGAAGAACTGTATCGGGAAAAATATCAAGCCGTTTTTCAAAGCCTGATCAACCAGACCATGCTGGCGGAGAACGTTCAGTTTTTTGAAAATCAGGTCCAATAGATCCATGGCAAAGGCTGCGGCCGGCAGATCGTCCTCACTTCGGGGCGCGCCGGTCGTTTCCAGCGGCCCCAAACGGCGTCCCTTCGCAGGGTTGCCGTGAAAGCCACCGCTGCTGCGCACGCGGGTTTCCGGTATGGCGCAACACCTGTGAGCGGCCGTGCCGCGTGTGCAGCCTTTCAACAGACTCGTTCGTTGCAAGCGTTTCATCGATTTAACGGGAAGATCCTCTTGAAATTCGTTCGATCCGCATTGATACTGATGATCTTTGGCGCCGTCGCCGCTCGAGCGCAGGGCCGCGTCTCTATTGAATCCAAAGTGGATCGCGCCAAGATCAACATCGGCGACGTGATCACCTACTCGGTGATCATCACCCACGACGCCGACGTTCAGCTGGAGCAGCCCTCACCGGGCAAGAACCTGGGACAATTCGAGATCCGCGGCTATCAGGTCGTTCCGCCAAAGCCGGTCGACCGGCAGATCGTCTCGCGCACCGATTATCAGATCTCTACCTTTGATGTCGGCGAGTTTGACATTCCCTCGTTG